>JAVBUK010000509.1:0-7342 GCA_031555345.1 Xanthobacteraceae bacterium
CGGGACCCAACAGCAATACGTTCGTGGCAACCGTCATGCGTTCCATTCCGGAGATCGCCGCGACCCTGCCGCCGAACGCGATCGGCCGCGACTTTCGCCCTCGCCCCTATGCCGGCCTGACCGACAGCGGCACCGGGGTCGAAGCCAGTCTTTGGGGCGCGCTCGGCGTCAAGGTCGGCTGGATCGAGGGGGTCGAAATCAATCTGCTCGGCCTGGTCGCCGGGCTCGACCTGCGCCACCCGGCGGTGAAGATTCCCGGCTTTGGTCGGATCGGCTCCGACGCCGCCATGCCCATGGCAACCGCCGGAGCGCGGTGACGACGCGCCCCGCGCACGCCGGCAGACATCACGGCAACCGGATCAGCACCAGGCCGGCCACGATCATCATGGCGGCGGCGATCCGGCTCGCGCGCAAGGGCTCCTTGAGAACCACCACCGCGATCAGCGCCCCGAACAGCACGCTGGTCTCCCGCAAGGCCGCCACCACCGCGATCGGCGCCTTGGTCATCGCCCACAGCGCCACCCCGTAGGACCCGAACAGCAGCGCACCACCGATCGCGGCCTTGCGCCAGTAGCGCCCCGCACCGGCCAGCCGTCGGGGACCCCGCACCAGAACCGAATAGGCGACCATCACGACGCCGATACCGGCGAACAGGACGACCGCGTATCCCCCCGGGTTGCCGGATACGCGCGCGCCGACGCCGTCGACGACCGAATAGCTGCACACCGTCACGGCGGTCAACAAAGCGAACCCGACCGCGCGCCGGTCGAGTCTCCCGGCCTCCTGGCCGCCGCGCAGCGACAGCAGCAGCACGCCACCGATCAGCAGTACCAGTCCGAACCAGGCGGCCGGCGCCAGCGTTTCGCCAAGCCATGTCGTACTGACGACGGCGGTCATCAGCGGCGCCGCCCCGCGGGCGATCGGATAGACCTGCCCCATGTCGCCGGCGCCGTAAGCCTCGATCAGACCGACGAAATAGACGAGGTGGATCACCACCGATGCGATCACCCAGGGCCAGGCGGCCGGTGCCGGCAGGCCGGTCGCCGGAACGAGGGCGAGCGCGACGAGCCCCGCTCCGAGCGAAATCATGACCGTGGTGACGAACGGATCGGCCTCGCGCTTGATGGCGGCGTTCCAGCCCGCATGGGCGGCGGCGGCACACAAGACGGCGGCGAAGACCAGCCAATCCATCGGCGTCGGATCAATTTCGCCAGGCGCGTGCCGCAGCGGGGCGCGCGATCGGCTGGGACAAGGGGGCGATGGCGTCGAAAGCGATCATACCGAACAATGTCCGCGCACCCGCGGCGACGCCCGATACCGGTGACGTCACCTCGTGGAAAGGCGCCGCCTCCGGGCGCGCCGTGCCGCCGCCCGTTCGGCCGATCCCGACGGACCCGCCAGGTTCCGGATGACGACAGAATGTGCCGGCCGCATTGCCGCGGCGGGCTTTGGCGCGGCGACGTTCAAAACGCTATTCGGCGGCCTGCAGCGGCTCCGCCATCCGGCTCCAGCTGTCCGCCAGCCGCACGGTTTCGCGCATCAACGCGACGAATTCTTCTTCGCTGTAGTAACGCTTCCAGCGGCCGGTATCGTAGAGATCGATCATGTGGGTCCGACGCCTTTCGGCGAGGTCGTGCCCTTTACCGATGATTTTGGCGGACATGCATCGAGGAATGGATTTGGCCATCGTGGTGCGCCTGGAGTATCGGGGCCGCGACAAACGCGACGCGAGGAGATACGCGACAGAACGCAACAAACGCCGTGCGCCAGCTTGTGGCGTGGCGCGACACATCGATGTCCTACCTAGTGCGGTCTCGTTAACAGGCCGTTAATGCCGCCGATCGGGCGCGGTCGAGACGGATCGCCAAAATGCCGAAGAAACGACATCCGCCCCGGAGCCAACCGGGGCGCGGGCGCCGACAGCCAATGTCCCGGTTCCGACGTTCGGTTCCGTTTGCAGCTCGCTCGGCACGAACGGTGGAAGGCGGCGCGGCATGGTCGGCCCCGATGGGGGCCGACCCGGAACCTCGACGGCAGCCCGCGACGGATCGTGGGCAAGGCGTCGAGGCCCGGGTCGGGACTACCCGGTCCCGCCGCGACGGCGGGAATTCGGTTACTCGCTGGCGACCACGAAACCAACCACCTTGGTGTCGGCCTGCATCGACTTGACCGCGGCGGCCCGCGCCTCCTTGGTCGCCCCGGTGAGCGCCAGGCCGACCCGGAACAACCCGCCCGGCTTCGGCTCCAGCAGCACCGCCCGATGCCTGTCGAGAAAGGCGGTTATGTCCCGGGCGGTCGCACCCGGCACGAAGCGCACCAGCACATAGGTGTCGTCGGTGTCGGCGACGTCGACCGACGCCACGCTGTAGCTGACCCCGCGCTGCTCCGAGACCAGAACGCCGGTCAGCACGGCCGCCTGCGACACGATGGCGAGGGCGGCGGCGCTCGCCGACCAGGCGAGCGTGCGCGGCGACAACGCGGTGATGAAACCGGCAATCCACCCGATCGGATCGCGCGCCACCGCGCGCTGGCGCGCCGGTTCGGCGTCGATCGCGGCGAACAGCTTTTCGGCGGCACGGGCGGAGGGCGCCCCCAGGGTCTCGTTCGAGAGAATCGTCGCGGACATTTCTTCGTGCACCAGCGCCAGGCGGCGGGCGAGTTCTCCGTCGGCCTGAAGGGCCTTTTCGACGCGCTCGGCGTCGCGGCGCTTGAGCGTGCCCGACGCGTGCCAGGGCAGCAGGTCTTCGATCTCGGCGCGCTGGTTCGCCTTGTGGTCGATCGTACTCATGGCCAGCCTCGCTCGACTCCCGCCGCTTTGAGCAGCTCCGCCAGTTTCTTCCGTGCGTAGAACATGCGCGTTTTCACGGTATTTTCCGGAATTCCAACAATCGCCGCCACTTCCTCGACCGACTTCTCGTGATAGTAGACCAAGTCGATGATGCTCCGCTGTCCGGGCGTCAGCGACGCCAAGCACGTCTGCAGGACCTGGCTCTTGTCCTTCTTCTGCATCGAGACCTCCGGATCGTCCGTCGGATCCTCGATGGCGGATGCGGCCTCCTCGTCCAGCTCCTGTTCAGGCTTCTTTCGCATCGCCGACAGAGCCTTGAACCGGGCGATGGCGAGCAACCAAGTCGACACCGCGCTGCGCCCTTCGAACCGGTCGGCTTGGCGCCACACGTCCAGGAAAACCTCGCTGATCAAATCCTCGGCCACCGTCTGGTTGCCGACGAGACGCAGAACGAATCGATACACCCGCACCTGATGCCGCGCGAACAGCACCTGCATGGCGAGCCGATCGCCCCTCGCGATCCTGCCGATCAGGCCTTCGTCCGAAATCGTCTGATTGACGCTCAAGGGCGGCTCACACGGTTAGTCGCCTTGGAGGGGCTACGGGTTCAAGGACAAACGATGGATTCCGCACGTTGAAAAGTCTACGTTATTGTCCGGAGGACAAAGTCTTCAGACCAATTGCTGAGATGCTCCGCCGGAAACGGGTTAAAATGCGCTCAAACGCGCCCTGTGGGCAAGCGCCGAAGCGGATTTTGCCCGTTTTGCGAGGGTTGACCTTCCGGCAGCTCAGGGCCCCTGAGCGTATTGCGGGGATGTTGGCGGAAAGGCCGCAGTCCATCCCACGCGCCGGCTCGATCAAACGTGGTGCCTCCGGCCGATCGAACGGGCGCAGCTGACGCTGGGTAACATCAACCTCATGGCAGACACCTACGCCATTCCGGTCATCCACACGATCCGGACCTGCGCCTGCCTGTCTCGCCATGCCGCCCCCCCGAAAAGCTGGGGCGATCCGCGACCCGGCGCCGGCGGCTGCCGGCTCCGGATCGCCGGACCGCAATGGCCTCGGTGCGGCAACCTGGAGACGCGAGCTGATCGCCGCAAGCGCAACCGACGGAACCGCAATGGCCGGCACCGCCACCAGGGCGAGCGGCCGGAGCCGGGATGCGCGTGGCGACTCGACCGTCAGATCATGTCGATCAGGTTTCGCGCCGGCGTGGAGATGTCGCCCTTGCGCCAGACCACCGCCATCTCGAGCGGGACCTGCGGGTCGGAAATGCGCCGCCACACCACCTCGCGCGGGAGGATCGTCGGCAGTTCGTGCATCAGATCGACCGCGAGATTGGCCGCCACCAGGCCGATCCCGGCCACCGCGCTGTCGGCGAAATACTTGCAGTTCGGCTCGAACCCGGCCTCCCGGCAGGCGCCCACGAACATGTCGTACAACGTGTACTCCTTGTAGGGCATCGGCAGGATGAACACGTCGTCCGCGAGTTCGGACAGGCGCAGGGGGCCATCCTCGCCGGCCAGCCGGTGACGACGATTGAGCGCCGCGACCATCGGCAGCGGCGACAGCAACTTGGAGTCGGACGTCGTGTCGACAATGCTGGAATCGGCGCAGATGAGGTCGAGCTGCCCGTTGCGCAGCATCGCCACCATGGTGTCGATCGGCAGCTCGCGCACCATCAGTTCGACATCCGGATAGTGATCCTTGTAGCGGCTCAACACGTCCGGCAGGTCGCCCAGAATGGTGGTGACGGTGAAGCCGATCGCCAGGCTGCCCGCCTCGCCGCGCACCGCCCGGCGGACGGCGTGCTCGGTCCGTCCCATGTGCTGAAGCAGCTGGCACGCCTCCTGGTAGAAGACGCGGCCCGCCGGCGTCAGCGTGACTTCGCGATTGGTCCGCACCAGAAGCTGCGCGCCCAGCGCCGCCTCGACCTGCCGAATGTTCTGGCTCAACGCCGGCTGCGCGATATGAAGCTGTTTCGCCGCCTTGGTGAAATGCATTTCGTTGACCAACGTCACGAAGTACTTGAGGTGACGAATTTCGATCACGCCGCAACCTCCCCGCAGGTCCGCCGCCATATTGATGACCGGCGGATGCGCCGCCATACGTGGAATCGTCTAGCAGACCGTGGCGACCTGCGACCACTGGCCGCGGCGCAACGGCACAGCATACCACGTCGATAAGGCCCGCTTATCATGCGGTGGGTCACATTGTATTGGGAGGCCCGAGTCCCGGTCGGTATATTTCCAGAGGATTCCCGGCGTGCGCACGGCACGCGCCGCGTAACGCGCGCCGGGCTTACCGACACCCCCCAATCGAGACGGTCGGCGTCAGCCACGCGCGTTGCTTCGACAGCGCGCCGGTCTCACGCAGACGCGAGAGAGATACACCATGACCTCAGACGACAAGCCCTCCGGTTTGACCCGCGCCGAATTCCTCAAGGGAGCCGCCCTCGTCGGCCTGGGCGCCGCAGCGCCCACCGCGGCCGCGGCCGCGCCCGCGGCGTCGCCCGCCGATTGCAAGAAGTGGAGCTGGGAACTGCCCACCCCGGCGATTCCGGCCGCCGAGATCAAGAAGACGGTCGACGCCGAGATCGTGGTGATCGGTGCCGGGCTGTCCGGTTTCTGCGCCGCCCTCGCCGCCAAGGAGGCCGGCGCCTCGCCGGTCATCATCGACAAGAACCGCACCTACGCGGCCCGCGGCGGCCATATCACCGGGTTCGGCACCAAGGTGCATGACCAGATGGGGGTCAAACCCGACTATCGTCAGATCATCCGCGCGTGGGTTCTGTGGGCCCAGGGCCGCGTCAAGGAGGACCTGCTGTGGCAGTTCGCCCACAAGAGCGGCGCCTGCCTCAACTGGGTGATCGACATGGTCGAGCCGCGCGGGCTCAAGGTCGCGCTGTGGGACGGCTACTACAAGGGGCCGGACTACACCGAGCAGCCGGTCACCCACTTCTTCTACAAGGACGGAACCGATTTCGTCTACAAGGACGGGCTGGTCCAGGGTGCCGGCAATCCGGTTCTGCTGCCGGTGCTCGAGGCGATCGCCAAGGAGCGCGGCATCCCGATCAACTACCGTACGCCGGCGGTGGCGTTCGTGCGCGACGGCAACGGACCGGTCACCGCGGTGATCGCCGGCGAGAAAGGCAACTACACGCGTTACAACGCCAGCAAGGGCGTCATCATCGCGACCGGCTGCTACGCCTCCAACACCGAGTTGCGGCAGCGCTTCGATCCGTTCTCACTGCTGGTCGACGCGCAGATCTACTTCCCCAACAAGTGCAACACCGGCGACGGCCACATCATGGCGATGCGGGCCGGCGGGGCGATGCAGAAGGTCGAGCCGCACGCGGCCGTCATCCATCTCGAGGCCGGCGCGGCGAGCTACGGCTTCCTGCACGTCAACGCGCTCGGGCAGCGCTACAAGAACGAGGACGTCAACACCCAGTCCAAGAGCTGCACCAAGGCGTACCAGCCCGGCAACATCGCCTGGACCATCTACGACGCCGACGGGTTGTCGCAGGTGAAGTCGCAGGTCGACCGCGGCCTCGGCGGCGGCCTGTTCTTCGGCCAGATGTTCCAGCGCCGGGGCACCGAGTTCGACCTCGCGGCCGAGCAGCAGCTCCTCGACCGTGACGTGCGCACCGGCAAGGTCAAGAAGGCCGACACGCTGGAGGACCTGGCCCGCCAGATGGAGGTGCCGGTCGCCAACTTCGTCGCCTCGGTCAAGCGCTACAACGAACTGGTGGCCGCCAAGAACGACGTCGATTTCGGCAAGCGCGCCGATCTGCTGACGCCGGTCGTCAAGCCGCCCTTCTACGCCGGCAAGCTGCTCAGCACCCTGCTGTCGATGTCGGGCGGCCTGAACACCAACACGCGGTGCGAGGTGCTCGACGCCAACGACAAGCCGGTCGGCAACCTCTACGTCGTCGGAGCCGCGGCGGGCGACTTCTTCGCCAACGACTACCCGACCATCTGCCCCGGCATCGGCCACGGCCGCTGCATCACCTTCGGACGGATCGCCGGCACGATCGCGGCCGGAAAATCGATCGACAGCATCGCGTCGCTCAAAGTCTGACCGGTCCGACGGGCGCCGTATCGGCGCCCGTCCTCCCGCCGGACCAGGCGAAATCATCCGCGGGCGGGCCCTGTTCCCGCCCGCGTTTCGTTTTGCACCGGCCACAGCCAGGCCGCTCCGCGCACGCCACTCGAATCGCCGTGCAGGGCACCGACGACCGGCGTGTCGATCGTGTCGGAAAAGGCGTATCTGGCGATCAACGCGGAAAGACCGGGATAGAGCGCCGCGATGTTCGACAGGCCGCCGCCGAGCACGACCACGTCGGGGTCGACGACGTCGATGACGGTGGCGAGGGCGCGCGCAAGGCGGTCACGGTAGAGATCGAGGCAGGCGAGCGCGCGGGCGTCACCCGCCTGGGCACGGCTGGCGATGTCCTGAGCGGTGAGGTCTTGGGCGGAGCCTGGAACAGCGGGGCCTGGAACAGCGGGGTCCTGGATGGCGGGGGCTTGGATGGCGGGGGCTTGGATG
>JAVBUK010000170.1:0-7385 GCA_031555345.1 Xanthobacteraceae bacterium
AGGAGACGTTCGGCCTGACCGGCGGCGACATCTTCCATGGCGCGCTCGGCCTCGACCAGTTGTTCTCGGCGCGCCCGCTCGTCGGCCGCGCCGACTACCGCGGGCCGGTGCCGGGCCTCTATCTGTGCGGCTCCGGCGCCCACCCGGGCGGCGGCGTCACCGGCGCCCCCGGCTACAATGCCGCCCGCGAGATCATCCGCGACCATGGCGCCAGGCGCTCGACCCGCGGCTCCTGAGCCGTCATGGGACGGAACCGCGAAAGTGCAAGACGCGAATCGCAAATTGTCTGTTTCGTTTGCCTGCATTATCTCCGGCCGACGGCCGACCTACCTCTCCGACGGGCCTCCCTCGAGGGGCCCGGACACGAACCACGGAGATGATCAATGCGTCGGATTTTCATCGCAGCCGTTGCGACGTTGGTGGCCGGCACCGCGGCTTTCGCACAATCGCCCGCCCCACGCAGCGGCGCGTACGCGGGTCGCCATGTCGCCCCGCCCGCGGCTCACTATGTCGCCCCGTCGCCATCCGCCCGATACGGCGGGGCCTACGCCGCCGAGCCGGGCTTCCTCACCCCCGACCGCGAGAAGGCGCTGCGCGAATGCTCCGAACTGGAGCAGAGGACAAGCCCCTCGATCACCCTGAGCAACATGCCGTTCGAGCGGTACCGGGCGTGCATGTACGATCGCGGCCAACCCGAATGAGAGGGCCGATTCGGTTCGGCGAGTGTCCCGGTTCCGACGTTCGGTTCCGTTTGCGGCGCGCGCCGGACCAACGTCGGAACCAAAAGGACATCAGCAACTCCAAGATGCTGGTGCGGTTTTGGACTTGACGCTCCTGTCCGCGCTCGCCGCGAGTGAGATCGGAACGTCAAATCCACCGCCCTGGACCACGCGGTCCAACCGAACCGAAGAACCATCACGTCGCCGGTGTCAGCGAATAGCGTCGGGCACACGACGGCTGTGGCGACCGCGTTTCAACGGTCGGGTGGATCCCGAGTTGCGTGCGACGTTTCCCGCGCTGCCGATGCCGCGGCCGCGCGCACCGATACCGCGCGCATGAACAGCGCCACGGCGACGATCGCGATGCTGACGGAAAGGCCGGCGAACAGCGGATTGAGCGACCCCGCGAGCACGACCCGGCACACCACCGCCGCAAGCGTACTCGCCGCCATCGAGGCGAGTGCCCAGGCCGGGGGCAGCGCGCCGGGCCAGAAGGCCGCCAGGGTGAGCGGGATGAAGACGCCCGCGCCGCGCAGGGTCATCGAGGTGTAATTCCAATCGAGCACGTAGGAGTCGAGACTGGCGAGCGCGATCGCCAGCGCCACGCAGGTCACCACCGCAACGCTGACGCGGTTGATCAGCAGGATGCGTGCGTCCGACACGATGCGAAGGACGCCGCGGCCGATGTCGTTCGCCGCCATGGTGCCGATCCCGAACGCCAGTCCGGCGGTCGAACCGACCACCGACAGCAGGATGCCGGCGAGCCCGATGCCGCCGGCCCAATCGGGCAGATAGCGCACGAGGTAGGTCGGCAGCGCCATCACCGGCGCCAGTTCCGGATGCCGCGCATGCATGAACATGCCGATGGCGACCGACGGCAGGCCGACCGGAATGGTGATCGCCGCCGCCGTCAAGGTGCCGACGGTGGCGACCCGGGCGTCCGACGCCGAGTAGACCGCCTGCACATAGGTCTGGGTACAAACGATGCCGACGATCATCGACAACAGGTTGCTTACGACCTCGCTGCTGCTGCCGCCCCCCCACAGGCTCAGCCACGGGAACGTCGGAAAGACGGTCGCGAAGTCGGGCATGCGCACCAGCGTCATGGCGGCGCCGCCCCCCGCGACGCACAGGGCGCCGCCCAGCACGGCCATTTTCAGCAGACCGGACACGCCCGCGCCCTTCATGCCGCCGAACACCACATAGGTGATCACCAGCCCCAGCATGATCGCCGCCGCCTGCCAGTGCGCGACGCCGAACATCGCGACGATCAGGTGGATGCCCGACAGCGAACTCGACACGGTGCTGAACAGGATGCCGAGCGACGAGACCAGACTCATCATCGGCCCGGCACCAGGACCGTAGGCAACCGACAGGTACTGTGGAATGGTTTCGAGCCCGCTGCGGCGCAGCGGCCGCGCATAGAACAGCGCCAGGACGATGAGCCCCGCACCGCAACCCAAGGTGAACCACCACGCGGAAAGTCCGAACACGGCCGCCATCTGCGCGGTGCCGATCGTCGCCGAGCCGCCGACGGCCGCTCCGGTGATCCCCCCGGCGACCAGGCCGACGCCCGCCGAACGCCCGCTCAGGCTGAACCCTTCGGCCGATTTGACCGATCGCGCCGAAACGACGCCGGCGCCGACCACCAGCAGCACCGTGAGGACCAGACTGACCAATTGAACGAGAGAAACGGACATCGGACCAGATCGTCCAGACAGCGCCGCCCACGACCAAGCGAAGCGATGAACATCGACCCGGACTATGCCAATGGGCGCCGCCACACGCCAGTGTTGCGGCGGCATTATTTGATCTCTAGATTCGATCAAAGCGTCAGCATCGCGGGCACAAGGCCGGCCGATGGATCTGCACCGGATCCGCTGTTTCATCGAGGTCGCCGAATGCCTGCATTTCGGCCGCGCAGCCGAGCGGCTGAAGACCGCCCAGTCGGCGCTCAGCCGGCAGGTCCAGATGCTGGAGTCCGCCCTCGGGGTGCGGCTGCTCGAGCGCAACAAGCGCACACCGATCCGGCTCACCGACGCGGGCGCGTCGTTTCTGGTCGAGGCGCGCGCGGCGATCGCCCAGCTCGAGAAGGCCGAACTGGCCGCCCGCCAAGCCGGTCGCGGCGAAAGCGGACGGATCGAAATCGGCTATGTGGCGTCCGCCACCTACTCGGGACTGCTGCCGTCGGTCGTCGCGGCCTACCACCGCGACTCCCCCGAGGTGTCGCTCGCCCTGACCGAGATGGAGACGTCGCGCCACCTCGAGGCCTTGACGGCCCAGCGGATCGACGTCGGCTTCCTGCGCCCCCGTCCAGAATATCCCGCCGGCATCGTCGTCCGACCGCTGTTGCGCGAGCCGCTCCTGATCGCGCTGCGCGCCGATCATCCGCTGGCCCGCGACGGCGGCAAGATCCGGCCGGCGCGCCTCGCCCACGAAGCCTTCATCCTGCCGCAGTCCGACGACCGGGTGGGATTCGGCGAACACACCGCCGCCGTCGGCCGCCGCGGCGGCTTCACGCCCCGGTTCGCCCACCACGTCCGCGACTTCATCACGGTTCTCAACCTGGTCGCGATCGGGTTCGGCGTCTCGGTGGTGCCGGCGTCGCTCCAGCGCGTCCAGCTGCCCGGCATCGTGTACCGGCCGCTCGCCGGCGTGGCGCTGTTCGCCGAAATGGTCGCCGCCGTCCGGCGCAGCAACAATGGCCCGGCGGTGCGACGGTTCATCGATCATCTGCGCCGACACGGCCCGTGAGCCGGAGACGACGGCATCGGGCTCTCCGCCTCCCGCACCACGCCGGCCTGGAGCCGACCGCGGTCGGCAGCGCCCGCGGGCCACCGGCCCGATCTTCGCTGCCGAGCCGGCATCGACCGGGGTCGCCCTGAAGTGGCATTGACAACTCCAATTTAAGTGTGCCACAAACTGGAATATCAAATACCAATTTATCCCCGGGAGATGCACCATGACCGCGCGCGCGCAGGTTCACGCCGATACGGACTTCGCCAGCCGGACCCTCGCCGACATCGCCACCGCCCTGCCCGGCGCCACGGCCCTGTTCCGCAAGGAGAAGCTCGACTTCTGCTGCGGCGGCAGCGCCACGCTGCGCGACGCCGCCGAGGCCAAACGGCGCAACCTGCCCGGGTTGACCGCCCAACTCCAGGCGCTGGCCGCCGCGGCCGCGCCGGCCGAAACCCCGGCCGACACGACGGCGCTGATCGAGTCGATCGAAACCCGCTTTCATGCCACCCACCGGCGCGAGCTGCCCGAACTGATCCGCCTGGCACGGCGGGTCGAGGCGGTGCATCGCGACGTCGCGACCGTCCCGCATGGCCTCGCCGATCTCCTGGAGAAGATCGCCACCGAGCTGGAATCCCACATGCAGAAGGAGGAGCAGATTCTGTTCCCGATGATGCGGAACGGCGGCCATCCGATGATCCGCCAGCCGATCGCCGTGATGCTGGCCGAGCACGACGACCACGGCGAGAACCTGCGGGAGCTCGAAGCCCTCACCAACGACTTCACCCCGCCGGCCGAGGCCTGCACCACCTGGCGCGCGCTCTATGCCGGCGCCCGCAAGCTCGCCGACGACGTGATGGAGCACATCCACACCGAGAACAACATCCTGTTCCCGCGGTTCACCGCCTGACTCGCGCCGGTCGGCGCGAACCGGCCCCGACGACCGCTACAGGAACAGCCCGTGCGCGCCGGCGACGGCGCCCAGTACGGTGACGACGGCGGCGCTCAGCACCCGGTGCCCGCGCAGCGCGAGGCGGATCGTACCGACCGGGTCCGCCCCGGCGCGCCGTTCGAACCACGCATGCAGGAACAGCGGCTCGGCGACGAACAGCACGACGGTGAACAGCAGCCAGAGTCCGATCATGGCGCCGAGCCACCAGAATCGCGGATCGAGCAGGCTCGACCACAGCGACAGCGCGTGCAGCAGGTAGAATCCCGAGACCCCGGCGAGCAGCGTCGACACCCGCGCCTGAAACGCAAAGCGGCCTTCGATGCGGGCGAACACCGCTGCCTGCCGGGAGAGCTCCAGCTCGCGCACGCCCGGCAGCACCACCAGCGTCACGAACAGAACACCGCCGATCCAGTGGACGACGGCCACGACGTGGACGGCGCGCGCGACGGCCAGCCAGTCGATCATCCGGCTTCTCCCCCGCGCGCGATCATCGGGCGGCCGGCGCGGCGCGCCCGCGCGGCGGCACCGGATCCTTGAGCGCCTCGAACCACCGGCCGGCCGCACAATCCGCCAAGGTGTGCTGGTCCAGGCTGTCATAAAAGGCATCCTGCGCCGCACGCATCATGCCGCGCAGATGACAGCCGATCTGGAGGGCACAGCAGCCGCCGTCGGACCGAAAGCACTCGACCACCGCCTGATCCGATTCCAGCATCCGCACCAGCTTGCCCAACCGGATGGCGCGCAACGGCTTCGCCAGCACGACCCCGCCCCCCGCCCCGCGCACGGTGCGCAGGACGCCGAGCCCGACCAGATCCTGGACGATCTTGTGCAGGTGATTGCGCGACAGCCCGCCGAGCCGGCCGGCGATCTGTTCGACGTTGAGCTTGCCGGGTTCGCTCCGGCCCAGCAGCATCAGGACGCGCAGGGCGAGGTCGGTGGAGGCCAGAAGACGCATGGGGATCCTCTAAGTGGATTTCACAATACCACTTTTGGCTGGCCGCGAAACACAAAATCCCGCCGGTCGGTTGCGTCGGCCGGACTTCGACGCCCCTGCGGCGCTCAGGCCCCCTTGTCGCGCTTGGCCAGTTCGCGACGCAGCGTGCGAAGCTCTTCGAACCGCTTGGTGACATCGCGCAGGACGGCGACCATTCCGCTCGGCCGGCCGCCGTCGATCGTCATCACGATGGTGAACTCGAGCGAAATCCGCCTCCCCTCCTTGGTCAGGCCCGGCACCGCCAACACGTCGCCCTTGCCGTACCGGCTCTCGCCCGTCGCCATCACCTGCCGGTATCCCTCCCAGTGTCGGGCGCGCTGGTTTTCCGGAATGATGAGATCGAGCGATTGGCCGAGCGCCTCCTCGCGCGTATGGCCGAAGATGCGGGCGGCGCCGGGATTCCAGAACGTGATCGCCCCCGCGCGATCGCTCGCCACGATCGCATCCGCCTCGCTCGCCAACAGCGCGCGCGCCACGTCGGTTTCGTTCATGCCCTTGCTCCTGCACCTCGGCCGGTCGTCGCGCCATCCTCGCCGTAATTCGGCGCGATGCAAGGGCGGCCCGGGTCGTTCTTTGGGGGTAGGCAGCGCGTGCGTCTCGACAGTTGGCCCGGGCATTCGCGTTCAACGCGGGTGGCGCGCGCAGCGACACGCGACCTGCGCAGGTTGCGAGGATCGGCTCGAACACCGACCGGCGATCGCCCCCCGACGGGCAACCGCAGGACCGTATCGGGGTGTCGACCATGCCGGAATCCGCCAACCACCGCATGGCAGAACGTAACGTCACGCACGTCAAAGTGGTCGACGCGCGATCGATGGCCGCCATACGCCGGACATTGTTTTGAAACCTAACTCGCCCGCATCGGCGAAGCGCTGGTGTCCCGATTCCGACATTCGGTTCCGTTCGCAGCCCGCTCGGTGCCAGCGTCGGAACCGAAAGGACACCGGCAACTCCATGGCGCTGGTGTGGTTTTGGATTTGACGTTGCGATGAAGAGCGCGCCGCAAGCGGGATCGGAACGTCAAATCCACCACACCAGCGCGTGGGTTCTTCGCACCACACCCCCACGGCCGATCCGAGCCACCGATCCGCCGCGTTCGTGCGACTTGAAGACGGAAATTGAAGGAGGGTGTGAGATGCACAATTCGATACGGCGGCGACTGGTGCAGGCGCTGGTGCCTGCCGCGGGCGTGATCGCGACCACCCTGGGGACCGGGGCCGCCGAACTGCCGCTGTCGCGGGTGGTCCTGTCCAGCGCCGGCTTGGCGCAGTTCACCCACACCGGTCCGATCACGGCGGGGGCGGCGGTCGACCTGCCGGTCCGGCTGGACCAGGTGGACGACGTCCTCAAAAGCCTCACCGTGCTCGACCGGCCGGGCGGCGTCGGCGCGGTGACCCTGCCGGGCAAGACGCCGCTGGCCGAACTGTTCAAGGACCTGCCGTTCGGGCCCGACGCCCTCGATTCCCCCACCAAGCTGCTCAACGCCCTGGTCGGCGCCGAAGTCGAAATCGCCGGACCGGTCAACGCCAAAGGCCGGGTTTTTCGGGTCGAGAATGAACCCGTTGCGCTGCCCGACCGGGGCGGCACCACCACCCGTCACCGGTTGACGCTGCTGACCGACAAGGGCCTGGTCCAGGCGATGCTGGAGGATCTGACCGCGGTGCGCTTCGTCGACCCGCAGGCCAGGGCGCAGATCGAACGCGCGCTCGCCGGCCTGGGCGAGAACCGCGCCAAGGACCGCCGTCGCGTCTCGATCGGCTTTCTGGGCGACGGCCGCCGCAAGGTCGCCATCAGCTATGTGGTGGCGGCCCCGGTGTGGAAGACCGCCTACCGGCTGGTCCTGCCGCGCGACGGCAAGGCACGGCTGCAAGGCTGGGCGGTGATCGAAAACCTGACCGGCGGCGACTGGTCGAACGTCGACCTGACGCTGGTGTCGGGCAATCCGGTGGCATTGCGCCAGCGGCTGTACGACGCGCGGTTCGCC
>JAVBUK010000262.1:0-3074 GCA_031555345.1 Xanthobacteraceae bacterium
CGGTCTCGACCACCGCCGGCAGCATGCGGCCGTCGACCGTCATCCGCCCCAAGGCGGCGAAAGTCTCCCACGGCGAGGGCAGAATGAGCGTCCCATAGGCGAGGTGCCCGAGCTGCCAGAGGACGAGCAGCAACAGCAGGCTGAGCGCAGTCCAGACCCCTGACGGCAGGCGGCCGACCCCGCGCGACGCCGGATGCGGCGCGCTCACGACCGTGCCCTGCGGCGGCCGGGCCGGCCGCACCTGCGACACCGTGGCGGGCCGCCCGCCGGGGCAGCGCGCGAGTGGCGCGTGGTCTGTTCCGAATACCGGCGTGTGCTGTTCGCGACCATGCGTCGGCATGACTAACGTATCGCTCATCGTCGAACAACTCGGGTTTTCGGCGGCCGGCGGCCATGCGCGAGCGCCGACATCGGGCCGCCGCCGAGAACTCCGGGCCGGGCGTCGTTCACGTCGGGCGGCCCGCCGGCGAGCGCGCCGCGAGCTGGTCGCAACGCTCTCGCCGGGAAATCGCGACCGCCCGATGCGACGGCCTCGCCCGGATCGCACCCGCTTCGGTCCCGGTCAGGTGAAGCGGCGGCCCGGGATGCGCTCGAACGCCAGGACGTCGGAGGGCGGCATCGGAATCAGGGCCTCGCCGACATCGCGCTTGTACCCGGTCCACCGCGCGACCTCCTCGGGCGTGCCGAAGCGGTTCTCCACCTTGTGCCCGGTGGTGGCGAAGTCGTCGGGCAGCAGGCCCTCACGCACCCACAGCGCCACCGACCCGCAGGGCCGATGCACCTCGAAATGAAACCGGCCGAACGGCGACGGCGGCCCCTTGGGAAGCGTCGGATCGATCATCAGGCGCCTGCGCGTCACCGCCCGCGTCATGAGTTCGAAACAGTCGACCAGCCCGGGCGGATTGAGGCCGATCACCAGCGAGACCTCGTCGCGATGCGGCACCGCGGGAAACTGGGCGACCGCCAGCTGCAGCACCTTCATCGACAACACGACGCCGCCGAAGTGATCCTTGTCGTGGAAAGTCTCGAGATCCGCCAGGGTGAACTCGAGCTCGCCGGCCAGATCGCGCAGTTTGACGGAAAGGGTCATGGGAATCTCCTCAGGCGGCATCGGCGAATTCGAACAGGTCGGTCGCCGGCGACGACAGGACCTTCCGGGCCATTTCGTCGCGCAGCACGGTCAACCGGGCGACGTCGGCCGGGCTGGCGGTGCCGCCGGCCTGCTTGCCGATCAGCGACAGGAACTCGGCGTCGATCGTTCCGTCCTTCAGCCACATGCAGACCGCGGCTCCCTTGTGGTGAACCTCGAAATAGAACCGCTCGCCGCAGACCAACTGTCCCTTGTCGGCCCGGGTGTCGATGATGGCGCGGTAGCGGCTGAACGCCCGGGTGGCGCATTCGAGCCCGTCGACGACGCCCGGGGCGTTGATGCCGACCACCAGGCGGATGCGGTTGCGCTCCGGCAGATCGTTCGGACACAGGCGCGCAAAGGCGGCTTCCAACACCTTGAACGCGACGGCGACGCCGCCCGGATGGGCTTCGCCGTGATATTTGAGCATCAGGTCGTAGCTGATGGCGACCTGACGCTTCGATTCCCGCAGATGAAGCACGTGTTGCATGTGGTCTCCTTTCAAGATGACGGGCACCGTTCGCACACCGCCGCGGCGGCGGTGCGCGCCGGCGGGCGGCCCGCAAAGCGATCATTCGGCGGCCGCGGCGGCGCGGTCGCGCGGCTGTCACATCGACGGGCCCCAGTAGAACTGCGGCGCCGGCAGCCGGCCGCCGAGAATATCGGGCGACATTTCCATCAGGTCGGCGAAGTATTGCTCCATGGCTTCCTTGGCCTGGGCCGCCGCCACCACCTCGAGACGGAAGTGCGGCAGCGAGCGCTCGATGATCGCCGGCGACAGGTCGAGCGCGGCGGCGCCGAGCCGGGCGGCGTCGGCGCGATTGGCCAGCACCCATTGGGCCGCGGCGACGCAGCCGGCATGAATCGCCGCGACGACGTCTGGATGCGACTGCACCAGATCCTCGCTGACCGCGAGACCGGTCTGGGCGATGCGGGCCGGCCGGCCCGTGGCTTTTCCATAGGCTTCGGTCAGATCGATCGCCCGGGAGACCGCGATGCCGTTCTGGCTGCCGCGCAGTTCCGCCGCGGTGCAGGCCGGCTCCGGTATCAGCGCCGCGTCGGCGCGGCCCGCCAGCAGCAGCTGCACCGCTTCGGTCGGCGTGCCCACGTATTGCAGCGTGATGTCCTTGTCGGGCATCATGCCGAGGCGACGGGCCACGAACCGGAAGATCAGATCCGGCGCATCATTGCGGAACGCAACCAGCAGGCGCCGACCGGCCAGATCCTCCAGCCGACGCACCGTCGGATCGCGGCTCATGATGTAGACCAGCCCCCAGCTCAGGATATTGAGCTGGCGGATCGCGACGCCCCGGTTGAACATGTTGGCGGCCGAATAGGACGGCGAGCCGACCACCTTGGTCTCGCCCGACAGCACGCCGGCACGCATCTGATCGGGATTGCGCCACACCGCCATCGTCGGCGCCGCGACGTGGCCCGACAGGCTGCCCTGCGCGATCATCCGCGCCACCACCACCGAGGGGGTGGACGGCATGCTGGTGATGGCCAGACGGTCGAGACGCGGCGCGCCCCACAGCCGTGCCGGCGACAGCGCCGACACACCGGCGGCCATGCCGCCAACCAACGCCATTCGACGGGAAACGCTGAACATTGGACTGTACCCGGCCACCGGTTTTGCAATTGCGAATAGTTATTGATACGAATAGGGCATTGATCGTGGATCGACAATGCGAATTTCATGCGAATAACTACATATGAGCGTTGGAATTAGAACAATTATAAATTTGAATATATTCAGGAATAACGAACCCGAGCACGATCCCCAAAAGCGGAATACTGGTTTTCGAAAAGATCAGTCATGCCCTGCCGATCACCGGCCGTGAACGCGCCGCCCACGCCGCGAACTCGACCGGCAAGGCACTGGACAGCCAGAGCGTCAACACCAACGAATGTGGCGAACCGCGCGACGACGATGCCGCGTAAAAAG
>JAVBUK010000198.1:0-7673 GCA_031555345.1 Xanthobacteraceae bacterium
TGCAGCGCGTTCGAATCCGCCCAGGCGGTCGGCGGTGTCCACGGTGGCGGGTCTCCGCTGATGGAGACCATCACGATGATGAGCCGGTACGACCTGGAGCCGCTGAAGTCCCTGGCCGGATACCTGGCCGGGTTCGACGGCGTGAAATGCCCCCGCTACGAGCGCCCGACCGTGACGCCGCGCGCCATGCTGGACAGGTTCAAGAAGAGCGAGGCGGAGAAATGACGGGCACGCCGATACCGAATCTGGCTGGTTCGGCCCCCGGATCGACCGGAGTGCGGTGCGCCCATGGCGCCTGACGCCGCCATCCGCTGCCGTCGGTAGGAACACGGATCGTCGTATCGGGCGATCAGGCGTGAACAGCGCAAGTCCGGCGCCGACCGATCGATTAGCTCATTTGGGTTAGCCGGCTCGCGGCATCGCCAGCAGCTTCAAGGCGTAGACGGCCATCAATGCAATCCGAAAATGGTGGTCGCGGCTTTCAAGTTGTGCAACGTTTTGCGTCGGTGTCCTTTCTCACTTGGTGCCTATTCACCATCATCGTGATGGACAATCTTTGGTCCTGTCAGCCACTGACGGAGATAGAGATGAGTATCAAAGCCGTTCCTGCGGCTGGTTTCGACGCCGAGATGCCGGTTCTCATCGTGGGGGGTGGAGCTGCGGGTCTCACCGCAGGCTTGGCCGTGCAGGAGGCCGGGGTGGAGGTTGCGGTGCTCGAGCGCGATCCGCTGCCCCGTGGCTCGACGGCGCTGTCGGCGGGTTTGATACCTGCTGCCGGGACGCGATTTCAGAAAGCGGCGGGACTGGATGATGATCCCGAACGCTTTGCCGCGGACATCATGCACAAGAACGGGGGATCGGGCGATCCGGCCATTGTCGCGCTGGTTTCGCAGCAAGCCGGCCCGACGGTCGAATGGCTGGCAGAGAGCTATGGGTTACCGTTTTCCGTCGTCACCAACTTCGACTATCCGGGACATTCGGTGCGCCGCATGCACGGATTGCCGACCCGGTCGGGCCTCGAATTGGTCGACCATCTGCGCGATGCAGCGGAGACGGCCGGTGTGATGTTGATGACCGACGCAACGGTCACCAGTCTTTACAGCGATGGCGGAGGGGTGGTCAGGGGGGTCGAAGTCACCCGGCCGGACGGCTCCACCGAGTCGATCGGCTGCCGCGTCCTCATCCTGGCCTGCAACGGGTATGGCGGCAACCCGGAAATGGTCGCAAAATATATTCCCGAAATGAAAGATGCGCTCTATTCCGGGCACACCGGCAACCGCGGCGATGCTGCGCTGTGGGGCGAGGCTCTGGGCGCCAAGTTGATGCACATGTCCGGCTATCAGGGGCATGGTTCGGTAGCTCATCCTCATGGCATGTTGATCTCCTGGGCGGTGGTCATGGAGGGGGGATTCCAGGTCAATGCCGAAGGGGTGAGATTTTCCGACGAAAGCAAGGGATATTCCGAACAAGCCTCCGACGTGTTGAAGCAGCCGGATAAGGTGGCGTGGGACATTTTCGACGAGCGTATTGCGGCGATCACCCGCCAATTCGAAGACTTCCGTCAGGCCGAAGCGACCCACGCGGTCATCGGTGCGGCGGATATCCACGAATTGGCGGCCCGCCTGCATCTTCCCGGCGATGCGCTGGCTGCCACGCTCGCCGAGGCGGAGCAGTTCAAGAGGACGGCCGGGACGGACCGCTTCGGCCGCAACTGGGCGAACGTGCCGGCTCTGGAGCCGCCGTACCGCGCCGTACGGGTGACCGGAGCGTTGTTCCATACCCAGGGCGGCCTGGCGATCAATCAGCAGGCGCGCGTCCTCGGTCGCGACGGCAAGCCCCTGAGCAACCTGTTTGCGGCCGGTGGCGCCGCGGTCGGCGTCTCCGGCCCGGAGGCGCGCGGCTATCTGTCGGGCAATGGACTGTTGACGGCCGTGGTGCTGGGCAGAACTGCCGGCATGGCGGCGGCTGAAATGACCCTTGCAACAGCGTGAGGCAAAAATGAGCAAGTTTGATACGGTCGTGGTTGACGGGAACGTCGTGCTGCCTGGCTACGGACCTCTTCGCTGCGACGTCGGGATCAAGGACGGAAAGATCGCCGCCATCGGCGACATCAACCGGGCGAATGCCGAGGTGATCGACGCCAAGGGCCTGCTGGTGGCGCCGGGGAGCATCGATTGTCATGCGCATTGCGGCATCTATCGGCCGCTGGCCGAAGACACCCGCTCCGAGACCGCCTCGTCGCTGGTCGGCGGCGTGACCACGCTGCTGAACTACTTCAGGTCGGGCGGCCACTACATGAACAAGTCGGGCCCCTACAAGACGATCGTGCCCGAAATGCTGTCGCTGGCCAAAGACAACGCCTATGTGGACTACGGTTTCCACATCGCCCCGATGGACTCGTCGCAGGTCAAGGAAATCGAATGGATGGTCGGGCAGGGCATCACGACCTTCAAGCACTTCGTGTTCTACAAAGGCCTCAGCCTGTCGGCCCATTCGACCGACAGCAAGGCCCTGACCATGTCGGACGCCTATGACCTGGGCCTGCTCTACGCCATCATGGAAGAAGCCACGCGGGTCGGCGCCAAGCTGGGCGGCGAGGCGCGGATCTGCGTCAGCGTTCACTGCGAAGACGACGAACTCATCCGGCTGTTCATCGGTCGCGTCAAAGAGGCCGGCGTGAAAGGGCTCGAAGCCTACCACCGCGCGCGTCCGGCGCTGTCGGAGCGGGTTGCGATCTTCAAGACGACGGCGGTGGCCGCCGCCACCAAGGCCCGCGTGAACCTTCTTCACCTGTCCGGCGCGGAAGCGCTGGCCGCCGCCAACGATGCTCGCCGCCTCTATCCCGACCTCGATATCCGGTGCGAATGCACGCTGCATGCGCTCGGGCTGAACTATCCGATGCTCGAAGGCAAGGGGCTGGGCGGCAAGGTCAATCCACCGCTGCGCACCGCCGACGACAACGCCGCGCTGTGGGATGGTATCCGCAAAGGTCAGATCGACTGGGTCGCCAGCGATCACGCCTGCACCAACATGTCGCTCAAGGGCGACGAGCTGTGGGCGGCCGCCTGCGGCTTCGGCGGGACCAGCCTGATGTACCCCTTCATGATTTCCGAGGGCTACCACAAAAGAGGCATTCCACTGACCCGGATCGTCGAGCTGCTTGCATCGAACCCGGCCAAGGCGCATTCCTGCTTCCCGCGCAAGGGACAGATCGCGGTGGGGGCGGACGCCGATCTCGCGCTCATCGACCTGGACCTCACCAAGAAGGTCACCGCCTCGGATCTGCATTCGGCGCAGGACCACACGCCGTTCGAAGGGATCGAACTCAAGGGGTGGCCGGTCCGTACGGTTCTGCGCGGCCAGGTCGCCTTCTCCGACGGCAAGATTGTCGGCGGGCCGAGGGGCGTCTATGTGAAGCGTCCGGTTTGACGCGGAACGCCGACGCGCGTTCGATGTGCGGCGGGCGGAATGCGTCCTGGTTCCGCCCGGACGGCCCACCACGATGATGCCCGCCGCCATGACGAGGCGGGCGACGATGAAGAAGGCGATCATGAACAAGACGACCCGCCTGAAGTCTCTCATTCTCGACAGGAAAGTCCTGGTCATGCCGGGCGCCTATGACGCCCTGAGCGCCAGAATCATCGAACGGGCGGGATTCCAGGCCGTGCAATGCTCCGGCTACGGCATCGCGGCGAGCGTTCTCGGCAAGCCCGACGTGGGCATCCTGTCGATGGGCGAAATGCTCGCCCAGACCCGTTACATCTGCGCCGCCGTCGACATCCCGGTGATGGCCGACGGCGACACCGGCTTCGGCAACGTGATCAACGTCTATCACACCGTCCAGGCCTTCGAGGCGGCCGGCGCGGCCGGGATCAATCTGGAGGACCAGGTGTTTCCCAAGCGCTGCGGACACATGGACGGCAAGGCCGTCATCGCGCTCGACGAAATGGTGCAGAAGATCCGCGCCGCCGCCGCCGCCAGGCGCGACAAGGATTTCGTCATCAACGCCAGGACCGACGCGATCGCGGTGGTCGGCATCGAAGAGGCGATCCGGCGGGGCAACGCCTATGCGGCGGCCGGCGCCGACCTCATCTTCGTCGAAGCGCCGCCGTCGGTCGACGACATCAAACACGTCATCAAGAGCATCAAGGCGCCGGTCAGCATCAACATGACGGACGGCGGCAAGACGCCGATCGCCACCATCCAGCAGCTGGAGGAGTGGGGCGCCGCGCGGATCAGCATTCCGGTGACGGCGGTGTTCGCGGCGGCGAAGGCGGTCGAGAAGGCCATGCGGGTCATTCTGGCCGAAGGGGTGTCGCCGACCGTGAACCATCCGGAGATGGTGACGACCTTCAAGGAGTTTACCGATCTGGTCGGGCTGCCGGCGATCAAGGAAATGGAACAGAAGTACGGCCGCTGAGTCGGCTTGAAACGTCACGCGAGAACGAGCCCATGGGTCGGACCGTCGCCGAGCAGATCCTTTCCGCCCACAGCAAGGTGCCGCTGAGGGAAGGGGACCTGGGCGTCTGCGACGTCGATTTCATGCTGGCCAGCGACACCACGGCGCCGATCGCCATCCAGTCCTTTCAGCAGATGAACGGTCGAAAGGTGGCGCGGCCGGACCGGATCGCCTTCGTCATCGACCACGCCTCGCCGTGCCCGAACCAGAAGATCGCCGGACTGCACGCCATGATGCGGCGGTTCGCGGCCGAGCAGGGCATCACGCTGTACGATGTGGGAGAAGGAATCTGCCATCAACTGACCGTCGAGAACGGTCACGTGCGCAGCGGCGATCTGGCGATCGGGGCGGACTCCCACACCTGCACCTATGGGGCGCTCGGGGCGTTGGCCACCGGCGTGGGGTCGACCGAACTGGCGGCGGCGATGCTCACCGGCCAGTCCTGGTTCAAGGTGCCGGCGTCGTACCGCGTCGAACTCTCCGGCAGTCCCGGTCCGGGCGTCCATGCGATGGACATCGCGCTGCATCTGGTCGGCCTGCTCGGCAGCGACGGCGCGGCCTATCGCAGCCTGGAGTTCTGCGGCGCGGCGCTGGAGCGGTTGGGGCGGTCGGACAAGCTGACCCTCTGCAACATGGTGGTCGAGGCCGGCGCCAAGAACGGGGTGGTCTGCGATTCCACGACCGGCGTGCGGTCGGAGCCCGGCGCGCGTTTCGAGCGGGTGGTCGACATCGACCTGTCGGCGCTGCGACCGTGTGTGGCGGCCCCGCACCGGGTCGACAACGTCAAGCCGGTGGAGGCGGTGGCCTCGGTCGAGGTGCAGCAGGGGTTCATCGGCAGTTGCACCAACGGACGCATCGAGGACTTGCGGGTCGCCGCCGCGATCCTGGCGGGACGCAAGGTTGCGCCCGGGGTGCGGCTTCTGGTCATCCCGGCTTCCAAGCGGGTTTTCCTTCAGGCCGTCCGGGAAGGGCTGGTGGAGACCCTGACCGACGCCGGCGCGGTTTTCATCACCACCGGATGCGGGCCCTGTGTCGGTACCCACAACGGCGTGCCCGGCGACGGCGACACGGTGATTTCCTCGTCGAACCGGAACTTCAAGGGGCGCATGGGCAACAACCAGGCGCCGATCTATCTCGCGTCGCCGGCGACGGTGGCGGCCTCGGTGTTGACCGGTCGTATCACCGACCCGCGGCAAGTGAGGTGACGATGCGATTGCAGGGCCGAGCCGTCAAATACGGCGACAACATCGACACCGACAACATCATCGCGGGCAAATACACCAAGACCCTCGATCCGCAGGATCTGGCCGATCACGTGATGGAGGACCTGGATCCGCAGTTCAGGGCGAAGGTGCGCGCCGGCGATTTCCTGGTGGCCGGCCGGAACTTCGGCTGCGGCTCGTCGCGCGAGCAGGCACCGATCGCGCTCAAGCAGGTGGGAATCGCCTGCGTGGTCGCCGAATCGTTCGCGCGGATCTTCTACCGCAACGCCATCAACATCGGCCTGCCGCTGGTCGAATGCGACGTGTCGCAGATCGCCTCGGGCGACACCCTGGCCTACGAACTGGGTGGCGCCAGCCTGCTCAACCTCTCGCACGACGTCGGAATCCGGATCACGCCGCTGCCGCGGATCATGGTGGACGTGCTCGCGGCGGGCGGTCTGGTGCCGTACTTGAGAAACAACGGCAGCTTCGAGATCTGACGGACCCGCGAGAAGGTCCGGTGCCGGTCCGGGGAGGTGAACTTGAGCATTTAGTTTCATAGATCGGGGGACACTATGACTAAAGCTGAGGACGTGGCTCGAATTCCGCGAAGCCGGTGGATCCGCATCATCCCGCCGGCGATACTGGTCTACATATTCGCCTATATGGATCGGGTGAACATCGGGTTCGCCATCGCGGGAGGGATGAACGAAGAGCTGCACATGACCGCGTCGTTCGCCGGTCTCGCCGCGGGCATCTTCTTCATCGGCTATCTTTTCCTCCAGGTGCCCGGCGGCCATATCGCGGAGCGGGGCAGCGCGAAAAAGTTCATTGCGGCGACGATTCTGGTGTGGGGCGGCATCTCGGTCGCCACCGGCTTCGTCCAGAACGAGATGCAGCTCCTGGTGCTGCGCTTCCTGCTGGGCGTCTCGGAAGGCGGCGTCTTCCCGGCCATGCTGGTGATGATCAGCCACTGGTTCCCGCCGGAGGAGCGGGCGCGGGCGAACGCGTTCTTCATCATGAACCTGGCGATCGCCTCGATGATCACCGGGCCGATTTCCGGCTGGTTGGTCTCGCAGTGGGGCTGGCGCTACGTCTTCATCGTCGAGGGCGCGGTCTCGCTGGCGCTGCTGGCGGTCTGGTGGCCCCTGATCGACGATCGTCCGGGCGACGCCAAATGGATCTCCCGCGAAGAAAGGGAATATCTCGAGCGTCGGCTCGCGGAGGAGGAGGCCGCCTCGAAAGCGGCCGCGAAGGTCGACTTCAGCTACAAGGATGTGCTGTCGGACATCAATGTCTGGAAGCTGATCGTCTTCTGCTTCTGCTACATGATCGGCATCTTCGGCTACACGATCTGGCTGCCGACCATCCTCAAGGCGCTGATGAACACCAGCATCATGAGGGTGGGGTTGTTGGCGGCGGTGCCCTACATCGCCACCATCGCCGGCCAGTTCCTGTTCGCCTATCTGTCGGATCGCAGCCTGAACCGGCGGCTGTATATCGCCCTGCCGGCGCTCGGTTTTGCGGTGTGCTTCTTCCTCGCGACCGCGTTCAGGGGCCAGGTCTGGGTGGCGTTCGCGTTCCTGGTCGGGTGCGGGTTCTTCATGCAGGGGTTCGCCGGAAGTTTCTGGACGATTCCGCGCATCCTGTTGCCCAACCACGTGGCCGGCGGAGCGGTCGGGTTGATCAATGCCCTGGGTAATCTCGGCGGCTTCGTCGGACCGTTCCTGGTCGGCTGGCTGACGACCCGGACGCACAGCACGGATGCGGGGGTCTATGCCATGGGGGTGGCGCTGGCCATCGCGTTCGGGGTGGCGCTGACGCTGCCGGCGAAGACGGCGGGCCCGCCGAAACCGGAGGCCACCAAGCCGACACCGGGCAGCCGGGAAGCGACGGACAAACAATACGAGAAAGTCTGAATACGGAGACGGGACCCGCGCCTTCGGGCGCGGGTCTTGCGGCGCGCTCGGCAAGATCGGGCGGTGAGGCGCGGCGTTTGAGCGAAACGTCCC
>JAVBUK010000075.1:0-4265 GCA_031555345.1 Xanthobacteraceae bacterium
TCATCACCAAGCATAACCTGATGCGACAGTCGATCGTCGTCGTCAACAAGTCGGGTGGCGCCGGCGGCGAGGGCTTTCTCGACGTCAAAAGCGCGCGCGCCAATCCGCACAAGCTGGTGATCACCTTGTCCAACCTGTTCACCACCCCGCTGGCGACCGGGATTCCGTTCCACTGGAAAGACATCACGCCGGTCGCCATGATGGCGCTGGACGAGTTCGTGCTGTGGGTCCATGCGGATGCGCCCTACAGGACGGCGCAAGACTATGTCGCGGCGATCAAGGCCGGCGCTCCCGGCCAGTTCAAGATGGGCGGCACCGGCTCCAAGCAGGAGGACCAGATCATCACCGTCGCGCTGGAACGCGCGACCGGCAAGCCGATGACCTACATTCCATACAAGGGCGGCGGCGAGGTCGCGGTCCAACTGGTCGGCAAACACATCGACTCCACGGTCAACAATCCGATCGAGGCGGTGGCGCAATGGCGCGCCGGGCAGTTGCGTCCGCTGTGCGTGTTCGACGCCGCGGCATTGCCGGTGAAGGACAAGATCGCCGGCGACGTGGCGTGGAGCGACATCCCCACCTGCAAGAGTCAGGGCATCGACGTCGAATACGTGATGCTGCGGGGCATTTTCATGCCGCCGGGGGTGACCAAGGCGCAGACCGACTACTACGTCGAGCTGTTGCGAAAGGTGCGCGAGACGCCGGAATGGAAGCAGCTGATGCAGGACGGTGCCTTCAATCAGACGTCGATGAGCGGCGAGGCGTACGCCGCCTGGGTCGACAAGGAGGAAAAGCGTCATCGTCGGCTGATGCAGGACGCCGGCTTCCTCGCCGGTAATTGAGGACGAAGCCCGGGCGACCGCGCGGCGGAGGTGGGGAGCGGACATGAACGACGGAATCGAAGCGCGTGGGGTGGGGCCGTCCCATCGCCGCGTCGAAATCGGCACGGCGATCGCGATGATCGCCTTCGGCTTGGTGGTGGTCGCCGGCGGCTTGCGGGTCGGCATCGGCTGGGGCGCCGAGGGACCCAGGTCCGGATTCTTCCCGTTCTATCTCGGGCTGGCGATCATCGCCAGCAGTGCCGTCAACCTGGCTCAGGCTGCGATGCGGTATCCCGCCAAGCTGTTCGCCGCCTGGACCGAACTCCGTCAGGTCCTGGCGGTGGTGGTTCCCACCACCGTCTATGTGTTCGTCATGCCGTGGACCGGGCTCTATCTCGCCTCGATCGTCCTGGTCACCTACTTCATGGTCCGTCTCGGCCGCTACTCCGTCGTTGTTTCGCTCGCCCTCGCGGTCGGCGTGATGGCGGTCACCTACCTGGTGTTCGAGCGGTGGTTCCTGGTGCCGCTGCCCAAGGGTCCGATCGAGGAATTGGCCGGACTGTGACCGACGCCCGCCGGCGACAAACCATGACGCGCCCGACGCCGCACCGGTGTGCCGGGCCAGGAACGCCAGATGGAAGAACTCGTCAATCTGTTTCACGGCTTCGCGGTCGTGCTGCAACCCTTCAACATCTTGTTGATGGTCGTCGGTATCCTGCTCGGCGTGCTGATCGGCGTGTTGCCGGGACTGGGGGGCGCCAACGGCGTCGCGATCCTGCTGCCGCTCACCTTCTCGATGTCGCCGACCTCGGCGATCATCATGTTGTCCTGCATCTATTGGGGCGCCTTGTTCGGCGGCGCCATCACGTCGGTGTTGTTCAATATTCCCGGCGAGCCGTGGTCGGTCGCCACCACCTTCGACGGCCATCCGATGGCGCAGCAGGGGCGCGCCGGTGAGGCGCTGACCGCGGCGTTCACCTCGTCGTTCGTCGGCGCGCTGGTCGCCGTCGTCATGATCACCCTGGTGGCGCCGCTGGTCGCCAGGTTCGCGCTGCAGTTCGGGCCGGCGGAAAAGTTCTCGGTGTTCTTTCTCGCCTTCTGCAGTTTCATCGGCATGGGCAAGGAGCCGCCGTTCAAGACGCTCGCCTCGATGATGATCGGGTTCGCGCTCGCCACCGTCGGGCTCGACAGCGTCACCGGCCAGCTGCGGTTGACTTTCGGCATCACCGAGCTGCTCAACGGGTTCGATTTTCTGATCGCGGTGATCGGTCTGTTCGGGATCGGCGAGATCCTGTTGGCGATGGAGGAGGGGTTGTCGTTCAAGGGGCGTGCGGCCGGCATCAATCTCAAGGTCGTGCTCAACACCTGGATGGACTTGCCGCGCTACTGGATGACCGCGCTGCGCTCCTGCGCGATCGGGTGCTGGATGGGCATTTCCCCCGCCGGCGCGACGCCGGCGTCGTTCATGAGCTACGGCATCGCCAAGCGGGTCTCGCGCCGGGGCGACAATTTCGGCAAGGGCGAGATCGAGGGCGTGGTGGCGCCGGAAACCGCCGCCCATGCGGCCGGCACCGCCGCGCTGCTGCCGATGATTTCGCTCGGCGTGCCGGGTTCGCCCACCGCCGCCGTGCTGCTCGGCGGACTGCTGATCTGGGGATTGCAGCCGGGACCGCTGTTGTTCGTCGAGCAGAAGGAATTCGTCTGGGGCCTGATCGCCTCGATGTATCTCGGCAATCTGGTCGGCCTGCTGGTGGTGCTGACCTGTGTGCCGTTGTTCGCGGCGGTGCTGCGGATTCCGTTCAGCATCATCGCGCCGGTCATCCTGGTGTTCTGCGCCATCGGGGCCTACACGGTGCACAACTCGTCGTTCGACGTGGCGCTGATGCTGGCGTTCGGCGTCGTCGGCTACGTGCTCAAGAAGTGCGGCTATCCGCTCGCCCCGATGGTTCTGGCGATCGTGCTCGGCGACAAGGCGGAAGAATCGTTCCGCCAGTCGCTGCTCGCGTCGCAGGGCGGGCTGGGTGTGTTCTTCTCCAATCCGCTGGTCTCCACCATCATGGTGCTCGGCCTTCTCGCCTTGTTCTGGCCGATTCTCCAGGGCGGTTGGACCCGGTTGCGGGCGGCGATCGCCTGATACCAAACCCGATCCGCTTCGCCGAGCCGGCCGGGCAGGCTTGCCGGCGCTCGGACCACAGAAGGCACCTGATGCCGCTCGCCGACGGCGCGGACGACCCGCCGCCGGGACACGGCGTTGCCACCACACCAGCGGCGCTGCTTGCGGGTTCGCGCGACCGCGAAGCGATCGATGCGGCGGTGGAAGGTATCATTGACCGGGTATCCAGGTGGTGTTTTTAGGTTGCGGCCATGATCGGGTGGGTCTTGGCAGCCGCCCATCGGCACCGTTCGGAAAAGGGCCGTTGGCGACCAAAAAAGCCGCCCATGCCCTTGTGATCCTGTTGGTATATTGTATAATGGATGCCACGTGGTCCGGGTTCCGCGATGGCGACGAACGATCTTCCTTCTCGCAGTCAACCCCTCGAGCGTGGGCGCCGCGTCTCGGTCGCCCCCCTGGAGGACACGTCGACGTTCGCCGACCGCGCTTACGCGGCGCTCAAGGATGTCATCCTGTCGCTCGGGATTTACGACCGGCCCGACGAGGTCCGGCTCGACGAACGCCAGCTCGCGCAGGATCTCGGCATCAGCCGCACGCCGGTACGCGAGGCGATGGTGCAGCTCGAGCGCGAGGGTTTCGTGCGTTCGGTGCCGCGCCGCGGCATCTATGTGGTGCGCAAGACCCGGCAGGAGGTCATCGAGCTGATCACCGCCTGGGCGGCGCTCGAGAGCATGGCGGCACGGCTGATCACCCAGAACGCCGAAGGCCAGGAGATCGCCCGTCTGCGCGAGATGTTCGCCACCTTCGAGGACGGCACGATCCACGCCAAACTCGACGAGTATTCCGAGGTCAACATCGAGTTTCACCAGGCCATCATCCGCATGAGCCGCAATCGGGTGCTCGTCGACCTGGCGGAAAACCTGTTCGCCCACATGCGGATGATCCGGCGCAAGACGATCGGCGAACAGGACCGCGCGGTGCGCTCGATCCACGACCACATGAACATCATCCGGGCGCTCGAGGCGCGCGACACCGAGCGCGCGGAAGCCCTCGTGCGCACCCACGCCCTCGGGCTTGCCGCCCACGTGGCGCGGTACGCCGACTATCTCGACTGATCAACCGAACCCGAGGATGCGTGCGATGGATACAGCGTCAGAGTCGAAGAGCGGACGAACGAATGCGACCGAAGCCGATCTGACCGACGGCTTCCACCTGGTCCTCGACGCGCTCAAGCTCAATGGTCTGACCACGATCTACCACGTTCCGGGCATTCCGGTCACCGACCTTGGCCGCCTGGCCCAGGCCGACGGCTTTCGCGTCATTTCGTTCCG
>JAVBUK010000074.1:0-3181 GCA_031555345.1 Xanthobacteraceae bacterium
GCCATTGTGCGACAGCGGCGACGCTGGATGTCACTGCTTGGGGATGCCGGCTTGCTCGATCACCTTGCTCCACTTGTCGATGTCGCTCTTGAGCCGCTCCTTGATCTCCGCCGGCGTGCTCCACTGCGCCTCGATGCCGAGGTCGAGCAGCCGCGCCTTGACCTCGGGCATGGCCAGCACGTCCTTGAGCGCCGCGTTGAGCGTGTCGACGACCTCCTTCGGCGTGCCCTTGGGGGCGAAGAATGCGTTCCAGGACACGACGTCGTAGCCGGGCACGCCGGATTCCGCCACGGTGGGGACATCCTTGAGCACCGGCGAACGCTTCGGACCGGTGGTGGCAATCGGCCGGATCTTGCCGTCCTGCAGGTTGGATTTCATCCCCGAGTAGTTGTCGCTCATGATGTTGACGTCGTTGCGCAGCGTCGCGATGATCACTTCCGGCGTGCCGCGGTAGGGGATGATCTGGAACTGGATCCCGGCCGCCGACTTCAGCAGCTCGGCCGACAGGTTCTGGGTGCTGCCGATGTTGATGGTGCCGACGTTCAGCTTGCCCGGATTGGCCTTGGCGTAGGTGAGGGCGTCTTTCATCGTCTTGAACTGGGAATCGGCGTTGGTGCCGATGACGAAGTCGAAATAGCCCAGCGACGAGATCGGCACGAAATCGTTGAGCGGGTCGAACGGCAGGCTCTTGAACAGCCCCGCGCTGACCGCCGTGCCGTTGGACAACAGCGCCAGCGTGTAGCCGTCGGCGGCCTGCGACAGCACCGCGCGGGCCGCGGAGATGCCGCCGGCGCCCGGCATGTTCTCGATGACGAGGCGCTGGCCGATCTTCTCGCCGAGTTTTTCGGAGACCACCCGCGCGGTGATGTCGGCGACGCCGCCGGCCGCGAACGGCAGGATCACCCGGACCGGCCGGTTGGGGTAGGGCGACTGGGCACCGGCCGGCACGGCCGTGGCGGCCAGCGCGGTCAGGGTCAACGTGCAGGCGATTGCGAGTTTTTTCATTCCGGGTCCTTTCGAACGGTTCAGGGCGGGAGATGAAGACGAGGTCGGGTCAGGCGAATTGGTAGAGGCGCGCCGGGTTGTCGACCAGGAACCGCTGGCGGTCGGCGGCGTCCGGCGCGAACTGCGGCACGAGTTCGACGAGTTCGGTCTCGTCGGCTTCGTGGGAGGCGTTGGGATGCGGGAAATCGGTTCCCCACAACGCGCGGTCGCCGGCCGCCGCGAGCAGGGCGGCGGCGATCGGAACCGCTTCCCGGTACGGCGGCAGCGATAGACGCTCCGAGCCGCACACCTTGATCCACCCGCGCTCGTTCTTGAGGAGTTCGAGCAGGGCGCGGAACGGCGGCGCCGCGACGCCGTCTTTCGCCGTGACACGCCCCATGTGGTCGATCACGAACGGTATCGGCAGTTTCCGGATCCATTCCGACATCGGAATGATCACGCCGCCGTGGACGTGCAGCACGACGTGCCAGCCCAGTCCCTTGATCCGGTCGATCACCCGGCCGACCATGCCGAGATCCGCCGAGGAGCCGAGGTGCGGCATGAAGTTGAAGCGCACGCCGCGCACGCCGGCCTCGTGCAGTTCGCGGTACTGTGCGTCCGTGAAGCTGTCGTCGACGATGGCGACGCCGCGGTAGCGCGCCGGATCGGAACGCAGGCAGTCGAGCATCGCCCGGTTGTCGGTGCCGTGGCAGCTCGCCTGGACGATCACGGCGCGGGCGATCCCGAGCTGGGCGTGCAGCGCTTCGAGCGCCTCCTTCGGGGCGTCCTGCGGGGTGTACGACCGTGTCGGCGCATAAGGGAACGTCGCGCCCGGGCCGAACACGTGGCAGTGGGCGTCGCAGGTGCCGGCCGGCAACGTGAAATTCGGGCGGCGGCGCGGCGACGTGCGGGGATCGGTGGTCATCGGCGTCTCGAATGTCTGGTGGTGGGGCCGGCGGCGGCGCCGCCGCCGGGGTTACGCGATGTCGGAGGGGTCGTCGACGTAGACCAGCCCCGCCTTGGCGAGCGGCTCGCGCATGTCGTACATGTCGAGGCCGAGCACGCCGGCGGCGAGCTTCTCGCGCTTGCCGGTTTCGTCGGCCAGGCGCTTCTCGCCCTTCCGGGCGACGTCCGCTGCGTTCGCCTTGGGGATCACCACCACCCCGTCCTCGTCGGCGATCACCACGTCGCCGGGGTCGACGTTGACGCCGGCGCACACCACCGGCACGTTGACCGCCCCGAGCGTCGCCTTGACCGTGCCCTTGGCCGAGACCGCCCGCGACCACACCGGAAAACCCATCTCGCGCAGCGGCTTGACGTCGCGGCAGCCGGCGTCGATCACCAGCCCGACCACGCCGCGGGCCTGGAGCGAGGTCGCCAGCAGTTCGCCGAACATGCCGTCGGTGTTGTCGGCGGTGCAGCCCACCACCAGAATGTCGCCCTGGCGGCATTGCTCGACCGCGACGTGGATCATCCAGTTGTCGCCCGGCTGCGCCAGCACCGTCACAGCGGTCCCGCACGCCTCCGCGCCCTGGTAGATCGGCCGCATATACGGCTTCATCAGCCCGAAGCGACCATATGCCTCGTGCGCGGTCGCCACCCCGAGCCCGCCCAGCCGGGCGACCAGCGGGGCTTCCACCCGCTTGATGTTGCGAACGACGACGGTCTTCATGCCAGTTCCTCCACGGCCATCGGGAACAGCCGCTGATAGGCCTCGCCGTAGGTCATCGGCTTGCCGGTGTTGCGGCCGCCCTGCACCCCGCGCTGCAGCGCCACCCGTTCGTAATAGGCCCACAGGTGCTTCTGGGCGGCCAGGATCTCGAAGGTCTTGCGCTTGATGTCCCACACCTCGTCGATGTTGAGGATCACCTGCGGCTTGAAGTTGCACATCTCCGGCTGGTGCGGCTCGAACAGGAACACCGGCGGGGCGCCGTAGGTGTACTGCGCCTGCGGCTTGTGCCCCATCGCCTGGGCCAGGATGCGGGCCTCCTGGGCGAAGTGCGAGGCTGCCGGATGATCGATGTTGTAGGGGTCGTCGGTCGCGTGGCTGAGCACGAACGCCGGGTTGAGTTCGCGATAGATGTCGATCATGCGGTCGAGATGCGCCTCGGTGAGCCGCAGCGGATAGTCGCCGGCGACGAAGAACTCGATCTCGGCGCCGAGGCTCGCCGCCGCGCGCTCGGCCTCGTCCTTGCGC
>JAVBUK010000434.1:0-3636 GCA_031555345.1 Xanthobacteraceae bacterium
AGCGCGTTGCCGAAGCACCTCATGAAGACACCCCACTCTTGGACGTTTCGACGACGACCTGGCTACGGGCCGTTGCTCCCGCGCGCGTGCCACCGTCAACCGGCAAACTGCTGCTTGTCGCATAGACCGAGGATCGGAATAGCGAGTGTAGGGCCAGTAGGGTGGGTTGAGCCGTTGCGAAACCCACCGTTTTCCGGATCATGATTATCGCCGCATCGCCGTCCGTGCCGAGGTTGATTTTCATCGACATTTTGTTTGAATTAATTTTCAAAGATATGATGGGTTTCGCAAAAGCTCAACCCATCCTACGGGCTGATCGCCTCGGCGTCCGCCGCATCCGTCTTGCCGCGTTTCACGAACGGCTTGACGTAGGCCGGCGGGATCAGCCGCACCGCGTGGCCGAGCGCCGCGATCTCGCGCGCCCAGTAGTGGGCGCTGCCGCAGGCCTCGATCCCGACCAGACACGCCGGCAGCCGGGCGAACAAGCGCAGCACGTCGCTGCGCCGCAGTTTCCGGTTGAACACCGGCGCGCCATCGGCGTCGGCGCCGTGAACCTGGAAAACATGCTTGGCCTAATCCAACCCGATGGTGCTGACCTGTTTCATGGAACGGTCCCTTCCTTGTGGCGTTCGATCGACGGCCACGTTCTAGCACACTGATGCTGTCGGAGCGGGCCGTTCCACCACATCATCCTACGGGCTACTCGATCACCGACACGGTCGGGCCGTCGATCATCGCCGGCAGCGGCATCACGGTGGCGGCCGAGCGGGACTTCACCGCGGTCGCCGCGCTGGTTTCGGCCGAAGGCGCGCTCGCGGTGTTCGCCGGCGGCAACATCGACATCGGTGCCGCCCACGACCGGGTGATCAGCGAGGTCCAGACCACCACCACCAAGAAGGGCTGGTTCTCCAAGAAGACCACCACCGCCTACGACTACTCCGACGAGGTCACGTCGGTCGGGTCTTCGTTCTCCGGCAGCACCGTCACCATGCAGGCGGGCGGCAACCTGACGCTGACCGGCTCCAGCATCACCTCATTCGGTGACCTCGCGCTCGCCGCGGCGGGCGACCTCGCGCTGGCCTATGGGCTCGGCAAAAGCGGAACGGTTGGTGTGTGCATCTGCCTCAGAGGAAGGCGGCGGTGCGGGCAAAGTCGAAGCCCGAGGGTGCCTCAATTTTGACGGTATTGAGATGCATTAGCGCGTGAGTAGGGTCGCGTGACGCAGTGTAATGGTGGGAACTCGAAAGGATAAGCTCGCCTGCGACCTTCAGTCGTTCGACCTCGCGCACGGGAGGTCTATCAAGAAACAAAACATCCATTACGGACAGACAAAACGGGGAGGAACGGGTATGGCGCTGTCGCCGCATGCCGGATGGCATTATTGCCCTGTATTGAAACTGTTTTTCTGAACAGTTCGAGCCGTGATTCCGCCGAGCCGGGCGCGCTGATCGCGTCGGCTTAGCCTCATAATCGCGCTGCACAGCTCTGCCGTCCCGCATACGTCGCCCGCGGGCGCGATGCGGCAGCGCTGTCTCATCCCACAATCTCCGAGAGGGCCTGATGACGCGAAGCATTCTCGCGCTGCTGATACCTGCGTGCCTGCTTGTCCTGCAACCGGTGAAGGCACAAGCGTCTTGTGACGATCGACTTCCGTGGACATGCGCGCCGGCCCAGGAGGCCGCGCGCGGCAAGCATACGCGCACGGTCCTGCGGACGTCGCCGGGACGGGCCTGGTCGTTGTTCGGCGCGTCGGCTGCGCCGTCGCGCTTCGTCCGCGGGCGCCTGACCTGCGCCCGCAACGTGAACGCGGCACTGGCCGAGCGCGGTATCGCCGGGTCCGGTTCGGCGCTGGCGAAATCGTTCCTGCGCTGGGGCAGAGCGAGCGCGCCGCAGCCGGGCGCCGTCGCGGTCTACAATCGTGGCGGCCAAAAGGGCCATGCGGCGATCGTCAGCCGGGTCGAGGGCGGGCAGGTCTGGGTCTGGAACCCCGGCCGCAGCGGCTGGCGGGAGGTCATTTATCCCAAGCGGGCGATCGCCTATCGGGTGGCGGCATTCTGATCCGTGCCGCATGGCGGCAAGCGGATCACCAGGCCGCTCGGCGGTGATGCGCGTGGCATGAGGCCGCCGCCTCGTGCCCATGCCGGGTGCCCATGCCGGGTGCCCAAAGCCGGATGCCCATGCCGGCAAGACCGGCGCGTGGATGGAACGGTGAGCGTTCCATCCGGCGGCCGCGCCCGGTTCAGCCCGATGGTGGCGCGTCTCAGTCCGCGCCCAGGCAACGCTGGATCGCGGCGAGCAGGTCGCGCGGGCGGAACGGCTTGTGGATCACCGTGGCGGCGCCGTGTCCGGCGGCCTTGGCCAGCACGTCCGAGCCTCCGGACGCCAGCGTTCCCGAGGTGGCGATGATCGGCAGGGCCGGCGCGCGCTGGCGGATCAGCGACATCGTCTCCAACCCGCCCAGCCCGGGCATGAACATGTCGACGATCGCAACGTCGAATTCGTCATTCGCCAACAGCGCCAGTCCGGCTTGGCCGCTGTCGGCCAGCGTGACCGCATGGTCCTCGAGTTCGAGAACCAGTTTGACCGCGGCACCGACCGCCGCATCATCATCAATCAGTAGAACTCGGCACATGACGTTGTGGCAACGCAATCTGACGAACGCAGGCCAGTGTGGTGGATTCGACGTTCCGATCTCTCTCGCGGCGAACTCTTCATCGGCACGTCAAATCCAAAACCACACCAGCGCCATAGAGTTGCCAGTGTCGTTGCGGTCCCGACGCTGGTACCGAGCGGGCTGCAAACGGAACCGGACGTCGGAACCGGGACACCAGGCAAAGGTGAGTTGTCGACGGGCTGAACCTTACGCAATGACGTCGCACCCGTTCTGATCTAACGCAATGCGCGGGCGAAAAGAGGCTGCCGGGCGATTGGCGGCCCGTGTGCGGCCCGTTCCTTGCCGGCGGCGTTCGCCGCAGGCCGCATGGACGCAGCATCATGATGATGGTAATAAGGTGCGCAAAGAGACGATCGGCGCATTCCTGGCGCGGTTTCCGCGGCCTCCGGCGAGCGCTGCAGATTGGATGAAACCAAAGCCAGATCAATCGATTTCAACAGGATTTGAACGATGCATGTCAGGATTCTGATGGCGGCCGCCGCGCTGGCGATCACCGGCACCGCGGCCGCGCAGCAGGCCAGCACGTTCACCCAGACCACCGCCAAAATCGGATCAATCGAGGTGGCCAGGGCGTGGGTCCGGGCGACCCCCAAAGGGGCGAACGTGGCCGCGGGCTATCTCGTGCTCACCAACACCGGAACCGTGTCCGACCGGCTGATCGGCGGCGGATCGGAGGCGTGCGGCCGGGTCGAGGTGCACGCAATGGCGACGGCCGACGGGGTCATGCGCATGCGCCCGGTGAACGGCCTGGAGATCCGGCCGGGCCGATCGGTCGTGCTCGCGCCGGCCTCCTATCACCTGATGTGCCTGGATCTCAAACGCCAGCTGGTGCCGGGCGAGACCCTCGAGGGCACCCTGCAGTTCGAACAGGCCGGCCGCGGTGTGGTCGCGTTTTCGGTCCAGCCGATCGGCAGGCAGGGGCCGGGCGGCGAGCACGGCCACGCGCGTTGATGTGGAATCAG
>JAVBUK010000184.1:0-4688 GCA_031555345.1 Xanthobacteraceae bacterium
CGTGCTCAAGACCGTGCGCGACCTCAACGACGAGGGGCTCACCTGCGTGCTGGTGGAGCAGAACGTCGCGGTGTCGCTGAAACTCGCCGATCGCGCCTACGTGCTGGAAAACGGCCGCATCACCCTGTCCGGGAGCGGCGCCGAACTGCTGGCCGACGACCGCGTCCGCCAGGCCTATCTGGGGATGTAGCGGCGGCAGGTTCCGAAAACCGGTTCTCCCGGTCGGGGATCATTCCCGCAACCGGATGCCGTTCGGGTCGAACCCGTGCAGTGCGGCACCGAGGGCCGCGAGGCGCAGCGCCAGCGGGCTGTCCGGATAGGCGAGGCGCAACATTTTGAGAGCGGCCGCGATGGTCGGAGGATTGGCCATCGCCAGCAGGTCGACCATGGCGTCGATCCGACGATCCCGGCCGCCGGGAGACGGCTCGGGGTGTTGCAGCGAACGCGGATCGACAAGGGCGGTTTGTGGCGGCATGGCGTTTCCTCGCTTCGCCCGTGCGGCCGTGTTCGGCGCTTCTGTCGGGTCGATTTCCTCAACCACGATCTGAGGTGCCGGTTCCGCCGGGCGATGTCGCGCGTTCAGGGCGCCGCCCACAGGGTTGACGGTCGGTGAATATGGGTCGCGCGGCGACCCGCGGAGCGATCCGCGGGTCACGGTCCTTCCGGCGGCCGGCGCGCCTACTTCAGGGGCGGCCCGATCGTCACCGTCAGGGTGCCGACGCCTTCGACGGCGCATTCGAGCTTGTCACCCGCGACGGTGGCGGCGACCCCTGCGGGCGTTCCGGTCATGATGATGTCGCCAGCCGCGAGTTCGACGATTTCCGACAGGTTGGAAATGATCTCCGGCACGTTCCAGATCATCTGCTCGAGGTCGCCGTCCTGGCGCAGCTTGCCGTTGCACTTGAGGGTGATCCTGCCCTTTTTGGGATGGCCGGTCTCGGCGACGGGCCTGAGCGCCCCGCACGGTGCCGAGCCGTCGAACGCCTTGCCGATCTCCCACGGCCGCTTGAGATCGCGCGACGCGATCTGCAGGTCGCGGCGGGTGAGATCGATGCCGACGGCGTAGCCCCAGATCGTATCCAGCGCCTTTTCGACCGGAATGTCGCGGCCGCCGCTGCCGAGGGCGACCACCAGTTCGACCTCGTGGTGCATGTCCTTGGTGAGCGGCGGATACGCCACCGTGCCGCCGTCCGGCACGACCGCGTCGGCCGGCTTGGCGAAGTAGAACGGCGGCAGCCGCTCGTCGTTGCCCATCTCGCGGATGTGCTCGATGTAGTTGCGGCCGACGCACCAGATGCGCCGGACCGGGAACAGCTTGTCCGATCCCGCGACCGCGAGGGCGGCCTGCCGGGGCGGCGGAATGACGTAGTTGTCGCTCATCGGGCATTCTTTGGGGGAAGAACGGTACAGGTGCGCGGTCCCCGAGCCGCAGCCACCAGGATGCCGCGGCTTAGACGGACCAGGGCAGCCCGTCAACACCGGCCGGCGTCGGGCCGGCGTCGGGCCGGCGTCGGGCCGGCGTCGTGCCGCCGTCGGTGATGCGCCGGCAGCCGAAATTCGCCAATCGGTCCTTGGGGGGGCGCGACAGGCTTGGACCAAAGATGCACGCGCCCATTCTGGTCGCGGCCGGTTCACGTGCTTTGCCGCCACGCCTAACTTGCCACCTCCGCCGCGGCCGGGGCGTGCTGGAACTGCAGGCGGACGAACGACGCATAGCGGCCGTCGTGGCGCATCAACTCCTGGTGCCGGCCCGACTCGGCGATCCGTCCGTCCTCGATCACCAGGATGCGGTCGGCATGCATGATGGTGGACAGGCGGTGCGCCACCACGATGGTGGTGCGGCCCTTGCACAGTTCGGCGATCGCATCCTGGACGCAGCGTTCGGATTCCGAATCGAGCGCGGCGGTCGCCTCGTCGAGCAGAATGATCGGCGCGTCCTTGATCAACGCCCGGGCGATGGCGATGCGCTGGCGCTGCCCGCCGGAGAGCTGCAGTCCGTGCTCGCCGACCGCGGTGTCGTAGGCGAGCGGAAAGCCGGTGATGAAGTCGTGGGCGTTGGCGGCCCGCGCCGCCGCGATGATCTGGTCGTCGGTCGCGCCCGGGCGGCCGAACGCGATGTTCTGGCGGATCGTGCCCGAGAACAGCTGCACGTTCTGGCCCACATAGGCGATCTGGGCGCGCAGGGACCGGCGGGACACGGCGGCGATGTCCTGCCCGTCGATGGTGATCGCGCCGGCGTCGATGTCGTAGAACCGCAGGATCAGGTTGAGGACGGTCGACTTGCCGCCGCCCGAGGGGCCGACCAGCGCCGTCACCCGGCTCGGCTCGGCCACGAACGACATCCGGTGCAGCACCGGCTCGCCCCGCCGGTAGCCGAATTCGACCTCGTCGAACGCCAGGCGGCCCGCGCCGACGGCGATCGGCGGCCGGCCGTCCTCGATCGGCTCGCTGGCCGGGCTGTCGATGATCTCGAACAACACGCGCACGCCGACCATGCTGGAGTGGAGGTCGAGATTGAGGCGCGCCAGCCGCTTGGCGGGCTCGTAGGCGAGCAGGAACGCGGTGATGAAGGCGAAGAACTCGCCCGGCTTGGCGCCGGTGACGATCACCCGATAACCGCAGTAGACGATCGCGATCGAGATCGCGATGCCGCCCAGGGTCTCCATCAGCGGGCTCGACCGGTTGGCGACCCGCGCCAGCTTGATGGTCTGCTCCTGGACCATGTCGACACTGGCGTCGACGCGCGCGCGCATCGCCTCTTCCAGGGTGAACGCCTTGACCACGCGGATGCCCTGCACCATCTCCTGCATGGTCTCGATGATGCGGGTGGAACCGGTGAACTGGTTGCGGGCGATGCCCTTGATGCGCCGCACCAGCTTGCGCAGCACCACCATTGCGGGCGGCACCACGATCACGCTGACCAGCGACATCATCGGTTCCTTGGTCACCATCACGATCACCAGGCCGATCAGCAGCAGCAGGTCGCGCCCGAACGCGGTGATCATCAGGTTGATGACGTGGGTGGCGGCGTTGGCGCCGGTGGTGAGGCGGGCGACGAATTCGGACGAGTGGCGGTCGGCGAAGAACGCCAGCCCCTCGTTCAGGAGCTTGTCGAACATGCGCCGTTGGTTCGTCGCGATGATGCGGGCGCCGATGCGCGACAGGATCACCGCATGGCCGTAGGTCGCCAGGCCTTTGACCACGAACAACACCAGCGTGACGCCGCCGAGCAGCACCACGCCGCGCATGTTGCGGTTTTCGTAGGCCTCGTTGATGACCTCGCCGAGCAGGTGCGCGCACAACGCGGTGCAGGCGGCCGCCACCCCCATCAGCGCGAACGCGACGGCGTACCGTCGCCAGTGGGCGAGCGCGTTCTCGGCCAGCAGCCGTCGCGCCAGCGCCGGCGTGCCATGCGGGTCGGCGAACTGGGACTCGAGCTTGGCAAGTGTCATCGGGATCCGATCGAACGTCGCGGCCGGCGCCTTGCCGCCGCCGCGGTTCATCGCCGGTTTAGTGCGAGTTTTCAAGATGTTTCGGCGGTCCGGGGGGTGCGGCGGTGCCGCCTCCGCGGGTGACGCGCGGGGGATTTCGGGGGCCGGCCGAACGTCGGTGCGCCGACGCGACGCTCGCGTGCGCTCCACATCGGTGAGCGGCGAAACGGTCCCCCGGGTGGTGCAACAAAGGTGCTCGGGCTGGAACATGCGGCGCCGGCTGGTCGCCAGGTCCGAGGATCATGAAGGTGCCGCACCATGCGTGCGTCAATGTCGCCGACAGGTCGCCCTCTCGGCTCGGGCAAACGGTCCTGCGGCCGGAACGCGGGCCGCGCGGTTTACGTTACCGCGTTGATTTCCGGCGATCCGCCCGGATCCACGCCGGCGTGAATTGACCGCCGGCGGGCGGCGTCTAGAATCGATCCGTTCCACGTCGAATGTTCGAGGGAGGATTTTCATGCCCAAGGTGACCGACGGGACCAGGAACGCTCCGCACGGGATGTCCTCCCCGGAAGGGGCGGGCGCGATTGATCCCGGGACGACGCCGCAGGCCGACGTCGCGGCGGACGACCGCGAGCCGGGCTGCTTCGCCCTGGAGGAAGAAAAGGGCGAGAGCTGGGCCGGCGTCGGCGCCATGCGGCCGCTGATCAAGGAGACGCGCCCGACGCTGTAAAGCGTAATCGGGTCGGCCGGATCGGGTCGAGCCGGCGCGGGCGCATTCCCGCGAGCGCATGGTGAGCGCATGGCGTACGAAGCCGTGCCGCGCGGCAGCAAGGTTGGCGCTGCCGGACCTGGACTGCCGTCACCGGCCGGCGCGACGGTCGACAAACCGCGCGTTGATCGGCTGGCCGGCGATCGCGGCGGCGAACGACCGCGACAGTTTGAAGGGCGTACAGCCGGACAGTGCCGAAGTGATGGCGCCGCGATAGGCCTGCCGGGTCGGCGCGCTGGTGCCGCGGCTGGTGTAGGTGACCAACGGCGGTCCGAGCAGCGTGCCCGAGCGGCGGAAGCTGAATCGCACCGACATCTGCATTCCGGGTGTTTCGGGCGGCGTCCAGCAGGCGCGCAGGGCGTGTCGGAGGTCCTGCATGGAGTTGATCGTGGTCTCGCGCGCCTGCGCGGGTACGACGTCGGCGGTGTCGACGGTCAGGTTGAGGCCGCCCGGCAGACAGGACCGGCCGGTGCAGGGGGCCGGGT
>JAVBUK010000191.1:0-4797 GCA_031555345.1 Xanthobacteraceae bacterium
AGGACGATCAAGGAGGTGGACGGATCCCGATCCAACCCGTCGAGGGCGGCGAAGGTCATCAGGCCACCGACCTCGTCGGACAAGTCGCGGCCGCCGACACCGATGCCTTGCGAGACGCCGGCCCCGAGGCGGGCGATGCCGGTCGCGACAGCCTGCAGACCCGTACCCGAGGCGGCGACAATGCCGACGGTGCCGCGGGGCACGACATTGGCGAAACCGATCCCCACGCCCGCCAGATAGGCCGTACCGCAGTCCGGCCCCATGCATAACAGGCCGCGGCCGACCGCATAACGCTTGAGCGCGACCTCGTCGGCGATCGCCACGTTGTCGCTGAACAGAAAGACGTGCAGCCCCCGGCGCAGCGCCCGCATCGCTTCCAGACGCGCATATTGTCCAGGAACCGAAATCACCGCGAGGTTGGACTGCGGTCGATCGCGCAGAGCGCGTTCGAGGCTGCGTGTGCCCGCCGGTTCGACCGACGACGTCACGCGGGTCGAAAGCCGGTCTCGCCCCACCCGCAACGCCGCCTCCGCCGCCGCGTCATCGCCTGCACCGACGGCGAGAATCAGGTCCCCGGCCTTGGCCTCGGCCGATGCGGGAGTACTCAATCCGGCTGCGGCAAGAACCTCGAGGTTCGACGGCGTCCCCATCAAAGCCGCCGCCTGCTCGACCCCGGGCTGGCTGCGCAGGTCTTGCGCGATCCGCATCAAGACCAGCGAATCCTGGTAGCTCGATCGCACCACCAGCGAACGGACGATCATGTCGCGCGCCCTTCCAGCTGCGCGAAAGCATGTACCGCCTCGACGAAAGGTTCGATCGGGGGCGCGGAAATGCCCGCCCCTATCATCCGGCCCACGCCGAAACCCCGATGGGCGATGGCGGTGTTGATGGCGGGCACGATCCCGGTTTCGACGACACGGCGGATGTCGATACCCGTCGGAGACCCCCGCCAATCCATCGGGCCGAGTGCGAACTTGCCGCTCTCCCCCGCGCAGATTTCGCCCATGCGCCGCGTCACCTCCAATGCGTGACCGAAGGATTGCGCGCCGACGATGCGCAGCACCGGAGGCGATCCCGCCATCGCCATGCCGCCGAGCCCGCAGGTCTCCATGATCGCCGAATCGCCGATGTCGGGATTGGCGTCGGCTGCGGAGAAGCCCGGAAAGAAACTGCCTTCCACGATGCTGGCGGGGCCGGTGAACCACCGATCGCCGAGCCCCGCGACGCGCAACCCGAAATCGACCCCGTTGCGCGCCATCGCCGAAACCAGCGTGCAGCCGGGCAGGTTTTCGATCGCCCGCGCCGTCGATTTTGCCGCCGCCATCGCCCAGGTGAGGAAGAACTGTTCGTTTCCCTCGGTCATGTAGCGCAGAACGGCTTCGAGCGCCGCATGGTCGCGCAACGAGGCGGCCAGCGGCCCGGCGAGCGCACGCACCAGCAGCGCCGAAGCGGCCGCATTGCGCATGTGCATTTCGTCGCCCATCGACAGGGCCTGCGCCATCAACTGCCCCAGGTCGACGGGTCCCGACTGGCGGAGAACCTCGCGGAACGCCGGCGCCAGCACGTCGCGGATCCAGACCTGACGTCCGATGTTGGCCGGAGCAAAGCTGCCCATGCGAACCTGTGGCCCGGCGGGCTCGCCGATGTAGGAGTACGCCAGCAAGCCGCTGGTGGCGTCGCGCACGACAATCAACGGCTGCGACCACGAGATGATGCCCGTCATCGGCCCGACCGCATTGCGCGAATGGCAAGGCTCGAATGCGACGCGGCCGGATTCCGCGAGCTGCAACGCGCTTTCGGGCGTATCCGCCCACCCCTCGAACAGGATGTTGGCGACGATCGCACCCCGCATCGGCGCGCACATCCTGGTCCAGTCGATCGGCGGGCCGGCGTGCAGCAGCGTGTAGGGCTCCAGGCCAATCGCTTCGCGGGCCGACTGGACGTCGATCCACTGAGGACTTGCGGCGCTCAGACGCGCCACCCCTTCCTGGTTGGCCGATCGAAAGTTCATTGACATCGCATGTTCGCCCGAAGCATCCTTCTCGGCCGTGTCTGGGGAAGTCGCCTTGGCGGAGTGACTGCCAATTTCGTGAGCATTAGGGCACCGTTCGTGGGCCACCCATGAACGTGAGACGAATCTAGATTGCCTCGAGGGTCACCGTCTACGACAGATGCAGAATGGGCAGAATTCATTCCATGAATAGAGCTGCCAAACTCTCGTCCCTGGACCTGAATCTGCTCGCGGTTTTCGACGCCATCTTCAAGGACCGCAACATCACCACCGCGGCGCGGCGCCTGAAATTGTCGCAACCCGCCATGAGCAGCGCCTTGGCACGACTGCGCAAGGCGTTCGGCGACCCGCTGTTCATCCGCACCAATACCGGGATGCAGCCGACGCCGCATGCCGAGTTGCTGGCCATCCCGATCCAGCGCGCGTGTGAACTGGTAGCGGATGCAATGGGGATCGACCCGGCCTTCGATCCTTCGACGTCGACGCGAACGTACCGTTTGTTCATGACGGATATCGGCGAAGCGGTCTTCCTGCCGAAAATGCTGCAGGCGCTGGCACAGCGTGCGCCCGGAATGAAAATCGAAGTGGTGCCCATTCCGGAGGTCGGCGAACACGCGCTGATGGCCGCGGGCGATGTCGACCTGGCTATCGGTTTTTTTCCCGATCTGCAGGCGGGGTTCCTGCAGCAGCGACTTTATTCGGACCAGTTCGTCTGCCTGATGCGCGCCGATCACCCCAGAGCCGGTGCCGCGCTCGGCATCGAGCAGTTCGCGAACCTGCCGCACGTCGCGATCTCGACCGCGGGCACCGGACACGGGGCCACGATTGCGCGTGCGGTCGCCAAGTACGGCCTCAAGGTTTCGCTGACCCTGCCGCATTTCATGGCGCTGCCGCTGCTGATCAGCCAGACGGACTACGTGGTGATCATTCCGCGCCGACTGGCGCTGGCCCTTGCGGCCTACGGCGCGCTCGTGATCGTCGAACCGCCGATGACGCTTCCGTCGTTCCAGATCAAGCAGTTCTGGCACGAACGCTATCACCGCGACCCGGCAAACAAGTGGATTCGAGCTCTGGTCTCGGAGCTGCTGTTGGAATGAACCGCGGGGCGGCCGGAGGCGGTGAACGCACCGCGACGCCCTCCTCCGGGTGCGGGGAATACCCGCAGAAACAGCGCCTGCATTCGGACGGCGAGCGGCGCGGCAACCTCGCCGAGCACGACCCGGGCCTTTGGTCCGAACAAATTGGCGCCGCACCGGGAGGAATTGTGCGCGTCGCCGCACCGCGATCGGGTACCGTCCCGAAGCGGCGTCGGGCGGCTCCGGTCGCCGGCTTTCAAGACGCTCGTTCGAACAGCCCCGCCGCCCCCATGCCGCCGCCGATGCACATGGTCACGACACCGTAGCGACCCTTGCGTCGTTTCAGTTCGTTGGCGACGGCTCCGACCAGGCGTGCTCCGGTCATGCCGAAGGGATGTCCGACCGCGATGGCCCCGCCGTTGACATTCAGCTTTTCCGGGTCGATGCCGAGACGGTCGCGACAACAGACCGCCTGGGCCGCGAACGCCTCGTTGATCTCCCACAGATCGACGTCGTCGATCGTGATGCCGTTCTGCCTCAGCAGCTTGGGTACGGCGTACACCGGCCCGATTCCCATCTCCTCCGGCGCGCCACCGGCGACGCGGAATCCACGGAAGACGAGACTGTACGCAATGCCGAGTTGATCCGCCCGCCGGCGCGACATCAGCAGAATGGCGCAGGCGCCGTCCGACAGCTGACAGGAATTGCCCGCCGTGACGCTCCCGGCCCCGGTCCTGTCGAACGCCGGTTTCAACGATTGCAGCCCTTCCAGCGTCGTGTCCGCACGATTGCATTCGTCGCGCACGCAGGTGACTTCCCGGGTGCCGACCTTCTCGCCGCTCTTCCTGTCGAACAGGACCATCGACGTCTTCAGCGGGGCGATTTCTTCGTCGAACAACCCGGCGGCCTGCGCGCGTGCATTGCGCAACTGGCTCGCCAACGCGAATTCGTCCTGCGCCTGCCGACCGACCCTGTACTTCTTCGCGACGTTTTCGGCGGTTTCTCCCATCGGCATGTAGATGCTCGGCATCACCTCGTCAAACGCCGGATTGCGATCGGTTTCCGGCGGCGTGAGGCTGATGCTCTCCACCCCGGCGCCGATGCAGACGTCGACGTCTTCGTTCAGGATATGGTACGCCGCGGTGGCGACCGCCTGCAGCCCCGACGAACAGAACCGGTTGACGGTCAGTCCGGCGACCGACACCGGCAGGCCGGCCAACAGCGCCGCCTGCCGTCCGATGTTCCAGCCCTGCACGCCGTACGGAAGGCCGCAGCCCATCACGACATCTTCGATTTCCGCCGGATCGACCTTCGGCACCTTGCGCAACACGTCCTTGATGACGTGCGCCGCGAGATCGTCAGGACGGGTGGCGTTGAAAGAGCCTCGGAACGACTTGGCCATTCCCGTTCGGGAACTTGCCACCACGACTGCTTCTCTCATCTGCGATCTCCGAAATTCACTCGGCGGTTGCCGCGAGTACGGGGAAGTCTCCCCGCCGCGCCGATTCACGCGGAGGGGTTGGTTGGTCAACGGGGATGCTTGGCGTCGACAGCGGCCTGCTTTCGAAGCAACGCCGCCGGCTCCCAGGCATTGCCAAATTGCGCCTGGAAGTCACAGATGCGCTGATACACCTTGGCGGGTCCGACCGCCTCCGCGTACCACATCGGCCCGCCGCGGGAGGCTGGAAATCCGTAGCCATTGATGTAGAT
>JAVBUK010000229.1:0-2836 GCA_031555345.1 Xanthobacteraceae bacterium
CGTGCGCAACGTCGTCGCCAAGGCGAATTCGAACACCCCGGTCGGGACCATCGCGGGGGAGCGCCAGAACACGACCCTCAGCGCCACCGCTGCCATGAATAAGGCGTCGGAGTACCGGAAAGTCCTCGTCGCCTACCGCAACGGCGCGCCGGTGAAACTCGACCAGATCGCCAATGTGGTCGACTCGGTCGAGAACAACAAGATCGCCAGCTTCTTCAACAACGAGCGCGCCATCGTGCTGGCGATCCAGCGCCAGCCCGACGCCAATACGGTGCGGGTGGTCGACATGGTGCGCGAGCGGTTGCCGAGCTACCGCGCGCAGGTCCCGGCGGCGGTGCGCATGGAAGTGCTCAACGACCGCTCGGTGTCGATCCGCGAGTCGGTCGAGGACGTGCAGGTGACGCTGGGAATCGCCATCGCGCTGGTCGTGCTGGTGATCTTCCTGTTCCTGCGCAGCGCGTCGGCGACCGTGATCCCGGCGCTGGCGGTGCCGATCTCGCTGGTGGCGACCTGCGGGGCGATGTATCTGTTCGGGTTCTCCATCAACAACATGACGCTGCTGGCGCTGACCCTGTCGGTCGGCTTCGTGGTCGACGACGCGATCGTCATGCTGGAGAACATCGTCCGCCACATCGAAGGCGGCATGCGGCCATTCGAGGCGGCCCTCAAGGGGGCGCGCGAGATCGGCTTCACCATCATATCGATAACCTTCTCGCTGATCGCGGTGTTCATTCCGGTGCTGCTGATGGGCGGCATGGTCGGCCGGGTGTTCCGCGAGTTCGCCGTCACCATCGCGGTCGCGATCGTCCTGTCCGGGTTCGTGTCGCTGACGCTGACGCCGATGCTGTGTGCCCGCGTGCTCAAGAGCCACCACGAGGGCGAGAAGCAGAATTCGGCGCTGAGGGTGTTCGAGCTGGCGTTCGCGGCGCTGCAGCGCGCCTACGAGGTGACACTCGACCTGGTCCTCAAACGCCGCTCGATCGTGATGATCATCACGGTGCTGACGCTGATCGGCACCGCCGTCCTGTACGTGGTCATTCCCAAGGGATTCTTCCCGACCGAGGACACCGGGTTCATCGCCGGGACGGTGGAGGGGCCGTCCGACATCTCCTTCAGGGCGATGTACGATCGCCAGCAGAAGGTGGCGGAGATCGTGCGGGCCGATCCGGCGGTCGCCTATGTCAATTCGACGGTGGGAACCGGCGGTCCCAACCCGACCAACAATACCGGCCGGCTGTTCATCATGCTGAAGCCGCGCAGCGAGCGCGACGTGACGGCGACGCAGGTGATCTCCCGGCTGCGGCGGGCGGCCTCCGAGGTCACCGGGATGGCGGCCTATTTCCAGAACGTCCAGAACCTCAACATCACCGGACGCATCTCGAAGGGCGAATTCCAGTACACGCTGCAGTCGAGCGACACGGCGAACCTCTATCGGGTCGCACCGGAGATGCGCGACAAGATCGCCCGGCTCGCCAACGTGCGCGACGTCACCAGCGACCTCTACCTCAAGAACCCGGAGATGAAAGTGGTGGTCGACCGCGAGGCGGCGGCCGTGTACGGCGTCTCCGTCGACCAGATCCGCCAGGAGCTGTTCAACTGCTTCGGCAGCCGCCAGGTCGCCACCATCTACACGGCGTCCGCCGACTATCAGGTCATCCTGGAGTGCGACCCGGAGATCCAGGCCGACCCCGCCGGGCTGTCGAAGATCTTCATCAAGACCAATCTGAGCGGATTTTCCTCCAGCGGGTCGAGCGTGGCGCCCGGCGCGGGTGTCACCGGCACCGGCATCGCTACCGGCCCGGCGATTCCGCTGAGCGCGGTCACGCGTCTCGAACCGTCGGTCGGTCCGCTTCAGGTCAACCACCAGGGCCAGCAGCCGGCGGTGACGATATCGTTCAATCTCACGCCCGGCTTTTCGCTCGGCCAGGCGGTCGACGCCATCCAGCAGATCGAGCGCGACGCGCACCTGCCGGCCTCGATCGTCACCGGCTTCCAGGGCTCCGCGCAGGTGTTCCAGGATTCGCTGAAGGGGCAGGGGGTGTTGGTGCTGGCGGCGATTTTCGCCGCCTATGTGGTGCTCGGCATCCTGTACGAGAGCTTCATTCACCCGATCACCATCATCTCCGGCCTGCCGTCGGCCGGCGTCGGCGCGCTGGTGACCTTGATCGCGTTCGGCATGGACCTGTCGGTGATCGCCATGATCGGCATCGTGATGCTGGTCGGCATCGTCAAGAAGAACGCCATCATGATGATCGATTTCGCGATCGAGCGGCGGCGGGTCGGGCTGGGGGCGCAGGCGGCAATCCGGGAAGCCTGCCTGTTGCGCTTCCGGCCGATCATGATGACGACGTTCGCGGCGATCTTCGGCGCGCTGCCGATCGCGCTGGGGACCGGCGCCGGCGCCGAGTTGCGCCAGCCACTCGGGGTCGCGGTGGTCGGTGGACTGTGCCTGTCGCAGCTGCTGACGCTCTACATCACGCCGGTCGTCTATCTCTACCTCGACCGCGTCGACCGCCTGCTCCGCCATCGCCTCGAACCGCAGCTTGAGCACGTGCCGGCCGGCAAGCGGCCCGCCGTCGCAGCGGAGGAGGGCGGCGGCCGGTCGTCCTGCCGCGGCGAGTCGCGGTGGCCACCGTCGCGGCGGGATGCGTAGCGGCGCGGATCTTGCGGTGGTCGGGGGCGCGGGACAAGATCCGGTGCGGCAACCCACGCGGGCCTCCCGCGTCCGCCGGCGTCCTGGAACGGAGATATCGATGATGTGGAAGCGCGTTTTTGCGGCCGCCCTGCTGGTGGCCGGCATTCAGGGGGCGTCGGCCCAGGACTGGCCGTCGAAGCC
>JAVBUK010000222.1:0-2955 GCA_031555345.1 Xanthobacteraceae bacterium
CACCCCAGCTCAACGAGACGACGACCAGCGCCATAGCTACTGCGAGTTTTTTCATAATGCCCCCACGGGTGCGTTCAAGGTTGCATTCCAAGTCAGAAGTTGCGGTGGTAGTTTGCACGGGTCCAAGCCGCTGACGAGTGCAAAAAAGACACACTTAACCGGAAATTGGCCTTTGCCGAGCCTTAACCGAAAGGTTGAAATTGCACTCCCGTGCAGCCGCAAGGAAAGTGAGGGTATAAATGGACTGCACGCGCCGCCGGACGATGAGATTTTTTCCCATGCATCCATCACGCTCGATCGTCTTCGGACTTCTGTTTCTGCTGATGGCCGTCCCTTGCGCCCGGTCGCAGGAACCGATTCGGACGCCTGCCGAGACGAGCCCCCGGCCGGCCCGAGCCGCAGCGGAATCGAAGCGGTACTACATCGATTTTCGCGCCGCCCAGATCGGCGCCTACGGGCATAGTTACGTCGCCTTCGGCCGCCTCGACGCCCGCGGACGGCCGGCCAGCGCGGACTACGCCGATCTGCATCCGATGGGCGGCTACCTGGTCATGGCGGTCGGTCACGTGCTTCCCGTGCCGGCCAACACGACTTGGGACCCGGGCGTCCTGAAGCTGCCGGTGGCGTCGTCCTATTTCCGTCCGATCAGCGCTGCGCAATACGCCAGGCTTCAGGCGGCGATTCGGGCCACCCGCGCCAACCCGCAGCCGTACTGGAACGCGCTGACCTACAACTGCAATCATTTCGTCGCCAAGCTGGCGCGGGCGGTCGGCCTCGCCGCGCCGGACGACCTGAAGCTGGCCTACGCGTTCGTTCCGGCGTTGCGCGAACTCAACGAATCACCCGCCGCCGGCCTCGCGGCGGCGCGCCGAAGGGCGGCACCGGCAAGCGCGTCGGCCGCGCCCGCTCCGCAGTTTTGACCCCCGGGACGCCACGGTGCAAAACACGTCCGACACACGGTCGGCATAGCGACCACGCATAGAGACCACAAAGGGACCGGGCATGACCCAAGCCTCGAAAATCGCGGCAGCGGCCGCGGCAATCGCCGTTCTGACCGGCAGCGGCGCCTCGGTCGCGTTCGGCCAGGGCACGCGGACGCGGGCCGACGCCCCGTTCTTCTTCAGCACGCCGTTCGGGATCATCTACAAGATCCCGGCGCGCGAAACGGTGACCTACCAGCGCCCACTTCGGCCCGGAACGATCGTGGTGAAGACCGGCGAACGCTATCTTTATTACGTTCTCGGCGACGGCCGCGCCCTGCGCTACACCATCGGGGTCGGCCGCGACGGCCACTCGTGGGCCGGCGTCAGCCGGGTCAGCGCCAAGCGCGAATGGCCCGACTGGACCCCGACGGCGAGCATGCGCCGGGAACGCCCCGAAATGCCGACCCACGTCAAAGGCGGCGAGATGAACCCGCTCGGAGCGCGGGCGCTGTATCTGGGCGCCTCGCTCTATCGCATCCACGGCACCAACGAGCCGTGGAAAATCGGCGACGCCGTATCCGCGGGATGCATCCGCCTCACCAACGACGACATCATCGACCTGTACAATCGCGTGCCGGTCGGCGCGACGGTCATCGTCGAGCGGTGAACGCCACGGTCGGCCGCCGGAACGCCGGGCCGTCGCGATTCGCGCGGGCGCGCGCCGCCGGGGGGCGCCGGCTGATTCGCCCACCGCGCGATCGTGATTCCGAATGGTGACCGGTCGCTTTCGCCGCCCGGCTCGCCATGTTATACGCTGCCCGGGCGATCCGTCCCTCGGACCCGCCGGATTCCGGTGCGCCGACGCGGCGCTCGAACCAAGCGGCCGTCCTGCGGATCACGATCGAGCGGATGGCGCATCGGGCACCGCGATCCTCCGGTCAGGCAACATACGTCTTGGAACAGATGTCCACTCTGCAGCCGGCGGCGTCGCGCGCCGCGCTTACGCCTCGTGATCTGACGCTGTACGGCGCCACTGTCGTGGTATGGACGTTTTCCTGGCTCGCCATCCACTATCAGGTCGGTCCGGTTTCGGCCGAGGTGTCGGCGGTCTGGCGCTTCGGGCTGTCGACGCCGATGATGATGGTGCTGGCACGCCTGCGCGGCGAACGGCTGATCTTCCCGCTCGCCGAACATGTCCGCTTCGCCGCCCTCGGCATGTTTCTGTTCAGCACCAATTTCGTGCTGTTCTACAACGCCGCCGCCTACGTCGCGTCCGGGCTGTTGTGCGTGGTGTTTTCGCTGGCCTCGATCGTCAACGTGTTCCTCGGCGCCGTCGTGCTGGGCGCGCCGATCGACCGCCGGGTGGTGGCCGCCGGCCTGTTCGGGGCCTGCGGGGTCGGGCTGATGTTCTACCCGCAGATCGCCGGCAACACGATCAACGCCGACGTGCTCGCCGGTCTCGGCCTGGCGCTGGCGGGAACGCTGAGCTTCTGCACCGGCAACATGATTTCCGCCCGGCTGCAGCGGCGGAAACTCCCGGTGATCGCCGCCACCGCCTGGGCCATGTTGTACGGCACGGCCCTGCTGGTGATCGCGGCGGTCGCGCAGGGCCGGCCGTTCATCATCGATCCCGATCCGACCTACATCGGCGCCGTGGTCTATCTCGCGGTGTTCGCCACCGTGGTGGCGTTCTCCTGTTATCTGACCATGGTCGGAACCATCGGCGCCGATCGCGCCGCCTACGCGATGGTGGCGACACCGGTCGCCGCGGTGGCGGTGTCCAGCGTGTTCGAAGGCTACCGGTTCACGCCGCTGGCGGTCATCGGCCTCGCCGCGGTGGTGTTCGGCAATCTGCTGATCCTGCGGCCGAGGCGCCGGCACCGGTGAGCGCCGCCGCGCCGGGGCTGGTCGCGGCGGACCGGGACGCCGGTCGCGACCCGGGGCCGAACCCCGGGCCGCAGCCGTTTTGCGCAGCGCCGACCGCCGCCGGTCCCGCGGCGCGCCGCTGACCCGCCCGGGCCGACCGAATCGC
>JAVBUK010000361.1:0-2876 GCA_031555345.1 Xanthobacteraceae bacterium
GCGATTCGGGCCCGGACCCAAGGGCATGATGGCGGCCGAGGTTCGCCCCGACGGGGCGCCGCACGGGCCGTCTTCCCACTGAGCCGGCCTTCGGGTAACCAGACCCGCAGGGGCATTCTCTGCGGGTTTTTGATTCCATGAACCATCGATTCGCTGCACTCGCGTCGCTGGTCGCCGCGCTCTGCCTGTTGGCCGGCGCGTGGCCGGCACGGGCTGCCGATTCCGCGGCGCTGGAAATCGTTTCGAAATCCGGCGTTCACGTGTTCGCGGTCGAACTCGCCGTCACCGACGCGCAGCGCGCGCGGGGACTGATGTTCCGCCGGGAATTGCCGGAGGGGCAGGGCATGTTGTTCGACTTCAAGCGTGACCAGGTGGTCACGATGTGGATGGAGAACACCTACGTGTCCCTCGACATGATCTTCATCCGGGCCGACGGCCGCATCGCCCGCATCGCCGAAAACACCGAGCCGCTGTCGCGGGCGATCATCTCGTCGGGCGGGCCGGTGCGTGCCGTGCTCGAGGTGGTGGCCGGCACCGCCCGCAAACTCGGGCTGGCGCCGGGCGACAAAGTGGCGCATCCGATGTTTCCGGCCCGCTGAGGCGCGGCGCTGTCGTGGTCTCGGGATTGGTGCCGGCCTCGGGGATTTGCATGCGCGCAAACGGCGCGCTCGAATGCGCACCGGGGCCAGTTGGCCGGGGCGGGCGGTGCGCGCCTCGTTTCGTCGAACCCGGGCGGCCATGGCAACAGGCCAGCGCGATCCAGCCAGACCGGGTGCCGTTACGGAAAGGCGTCGTCGCGATCGAACCGGCGGCTCCGGCCCAGACGGGCGCGATCGAGTTTCTCGGCCTCCCGGACCAGAAAAGCGGGCATCGGCGAAGACTTTGTCGCTCCTGTACCGTTCGAAAACGCGCGTCATCCTGCATGCGGCGCATCATGTCCCAGAAGGCCTGATGCGCCGTTTCACCCTGCAGCGCGAAGGTGACGAGTTCGGGCGCGCCTGCCGAAATCCGGAATCCGGCGCTGTAGGAAAAGCCCGGCCTTTCCTCGTCGGTGACGACCGGCGACGGATCTGGACGCCGCGGCGACGGTCTGCCACCATTTGGCGCATGGCGCCGAGGGGGCGGATTGAAACCCTGGATGCGGTGCGCGGGGTCGCCGTGCTCCTCGTTTTTTGCGTCCATTTTTTTCGCTCTTATCTCGCCCAGTTTTGCGGAATCGCGCCGAATTCGGTCGCCGTGGCGGATATCGACGGGTGGGGAAACATCGCCCTGTATTGGTTGTTTCGCTCGCATCACGGCGTTTTGCTGTTCTTCGTGCTGAGCGGGTTCTTGATCGCGTCGATCTGGCGGCGGCCGGGAACCAGTTATGGTTGGTTCATCTGCCGGCGGGCGAATCGCATCTATCCCGCCTTCGTCGCCAGCATGGGATTTTGCGCGCTGCTGCTCTACACGTGGCAGGGGCAGTGGCCCCCGGCCGGCCGGATCTTCAGCAATCTGTTCCTGATGGTGACAGATCCCCCAGTCGTGTTCAATAACGTGTCCTGGTCGCTGTGGTACGAGGCAGTCTTTTATCTGTCTTTTCCGGTGTCGGCGTGGGTCCTGGAAGCCACAAGATGGCCCGCTGTGCCGTTGTTTGCCGTGCTGGGAGTGATATTTTGCCTGGCGCCGATCCCGACAGTCGTGGGCGAGTACTTTGCGCTGTTTCTGATGGGCGCCATCGTTGCGCACGTCGACGAATACAAACCTCGACCCCACGCTGCAGCGTTTTCGATCACACTTTGCTGCGTCGTCAGCTCGGTTGCGCTTCTCTTGCCGCCTGGCGGCAAAATGGAAATCGTCGTCTACGGCGCGGCTGCTTCGTTCCTGCTGCTCAACCTCGTCAATCTGCACGATGCGCCGACCGCTCCGTGGTTCGTCGGTCTCAAGGCGCTTGGACGAGTCTCCTATTCGTTCTATCTGCTGCACTCGCCCGCCATCGCGGTCTCGTTCGCCGTGTTGACCGGGTATGCGTCGGAAGCGTGGCGCTTGCCGACGCTGCTGGGATCGAGTTTCTCATTGGCTGTCGTTCTGGCGACCCTGTCCTATTTTGTCTTGGAAGCACCGCGGATCACGTGGTCGTTTGCTGTGGACCTGATCGTCCGACCGCCCAAGGTCCGGTGGTCGGCGATCGATCGGCGGCACGACGTCGGTTCGCTGCGAACGCGAGCCTCGGTCTTCGGTCGTCGATCGCGCGCCCCGTCCTCAGACGGGCCAGATTGAACTGATCGGTCCGGACTGTACCGTCGGGCGCGGGTATGCCATAGGTCGTCGGCGTGGCGGTCCGCAGCGCAATATTCGAATCCCGGCCGTGGTTCGCGTTCGGCCGCCGCGGTGAAACGTCCGGCGCCGCACGGGAATGGCTACGAGGCCGGTCTGGTCCGCGTGCCGGCGCCTGTTGACGAAAAACCTGGTAACGCATAGGAAATAATCATATTTTTCCGTCGGACGGGGTATAGCGCAGCCTGGTAGCGCGGGAGTTTTGGGTACTCCAGGTCGCAGGTTCGAATCCTGCTGCCCCGACCATCTTCGGATTGACCGATCCGGACCGAACCTGCCGGGCAGTATGGCTTTACCCGGCGACCTCGAGGTTGACGGCACTGGGCCGGCCCTCAGCCTATGCGTTTGACTTTCTGCAAAAAAATTCCGCTTCGGGCGCCACCGCCAGAAGGCTGGGGGCGGACGTTGTCGTGTTTGGCCCGGACGCCTTGGCCGCCGCCGGAATCTCGCCGTGGTAGGTTTTGCGGGGCGCCGCCCGCCAGGGCCCCGAATCCAGGTTAACGCGGTAGTTGTCCGAGGATGTTTGCGAGGAATTTGAGGTCCCATCCGGCGCATTTTCG
>JAVBUK010000182.1:0-5227 GCA_031555345.1 Xanthobacteraceae bacterium
GGTGCCGGCCGCAATGCCGGGATTGAGCAGTTTTTCCAGCGCCGGCGCCACTGGCGCCAGATCCGGCCGGGCCGCCTTGGCGAGGGTCGGCCGGGCCGGGTCGTTGGTTATGTTCGGAGCGCCGGGTGACTTGTCGGGCGTCTTGTTGGGAGTATCGGCCATTGCGCCAATATGGTCCGGCCGGTACGGCGAGGAAAGGCCCCGGTTCAGGAGCAGCCATCCACCTGGTGTCCCGGGTCCGACGTTCGGTTCCGGTTGCAGCCCGCTCGGTGCGAACGTCGGAACCCAGGACAGCGGCAACTCTATGATGCTGGTGTGGTTTTGGATCTGACGTGCCGATGAAGCGCGCGCCGCAAGCGGGACCGGAACGTCAAATTCACCACACCAGTCACGGGGTAACCGGATCGTCGTGGCGCGCGAGCGCCGTGCGGATGACGTCACGGCCGGAAAATTCGTCAGCCGGTTTCGTAGGAAGCGGCATCGGCCGGCGGATTCTTGCTTTCGCCGACGAATTCACCCTTGGCGTCGCAGGCCGGACAGATGCCGAATCGAGTGTCGTCGGTGTCGCCCAGCGCATGCTTGAACTTCCTGCCGCACGCGGGGCATCGATAGAACATCCAGTACGGACCCCACGTCATGAAACGCGACCTCCAAAAACCACGCCGCCATACCGCCGCGCCCTGATAGCAGGCCGCGAACCGATCCTCCACGCGGAACGCGACCTGCCTGCCGCTCTGCAGACAGGTTGGAGGTGCAGAAGTATGGTGAATTGTTGCTGCAGACGAAGAATGCCGCGCAGCATGGCCGATAGCTGAACATCGCACTGACAGGGCGGCAACAGTCGCGACTGCGACGCCGTGGTTGAGGCTGAACGAAACCGCGCATTCCCGGCAAAACCTGCCTGCGGGAAAAATCTGATCGGCCGGCACTCCGTGAACCGGGGAAATTTCGCGCGTATTCGCCACCTTGCGACCGGCACGGGTCTTGCTGATCGGATGGCGTCCCGTCATGGAGCCGTGGTCATGGACACAATTGCCGTCTCGGCATCGCGATCTCGCCCGACGCCCGCCCGTTCACGGGCGCGACGCGAGAGAGATTCGGATTTCGCCTTCGCGTTTGCCGCCACCCGGTACGCCAGGGCCATGCCGGCCCGTTCGCCGCAGCTGTTGGTCAAGATGATCCTGCCGACCCGGCAGAACGTGCAGCAGCTCGCCTCCGAGCTTGGCGCAAGACTGTCGGCACGGTTCGCCGCGGCGGGGTTTGCCGAGACGCCGGCGGTCGGCCTGTCGATCGATCGTGCCGGCGACATCCGGGTGTCCGGCGCGCGCGACGATCTCGGCGCGATCGCCAGGGAGGTGACGGCGGACGAGGGGCTGCAACGCCTGATCCGCGCCACCGACGCGATCGCGGCGCACGCCTACGCGATGGAGAACGGCGGCCGGCTGAGACCACACTGCGCTTATCGGCTGAGCTCGGATCCGCAGGAGATCGTGGCGCAATACGCCAACGTGCATGTCGACCGGCCGACGGCGACGTCGATCACCTACGGCAACGGCACCGTCAGCGTCGCCGCTGACGGCGCGGCCTGGGCCCGCGGGCAGGGTGTCGGCACGGGTCCGCAAATGCCGAGAATGGCACCGGATCAACCGGACCCGGTGTCGGCCCTCGGCCCGCTGTCGCGGGAATGAACGGCGGCCGTTGGCCGCGGATCGCCTAAAATCCCTCGACCGCCTCGCGCACGTGTTCGACGTCGGGCGGCGCCGCGAAGCAGGGGCCGGCCAGCGCCCGCCACTGCTGGAAATCGGGCGAGCCGCGGAAGTCCACCGTGTGGTTCTCCAGGGTCTGCCAGCGCACCAACAGGCGATAGCGCGCCGGCTGTTCGATCGAGCGCACGAGCTTCACCGATTCGCAGCCTTTGGCGCGGCGGAACAGCGGCACCGCCTGGGCGACGGCGTTTTCGAACGCCTGCTCCATGCCGGGCTTGACGTCGATCTGGGCGATTTCGAGGACCATGGGAAACCCGTGTGGGGGGGTGGGGACGGAACGGCGGCATCATCGGACCAGGCGGCGCGAAAGTCGATAGGGCGGGTTGCACCGCCGACCGGCCGGGCAACAGCTTCCAGACCGACATCCGCTGCCGTGGCTTCGTCGCCTCGCCGGTGCCGGGCCAGCCCCAGGGGCTCGCTGTCTATCCCGTGGCCCGGGCTCGACCGGATCCCGCCGCTCCGAACGACGGATCGGCGCATCAATCGCCGCCGAGGAAGCCGGTGATCTTCCAGCCGTCCGCGTTTTTCACGTAGCATATCTGGTCGGAGACGAGCGCGGCCATCGAATTGGCCGGCACGAATCCGATCCTGCCGGCGGGCGTCACCACCCGCAGGAACAGCGGCGCGTCGTCGGTGATGTCGGTGGTGGCGGGCGCGTCCGGCAGCACGCGTACCAGCGCCATGCCGAGCTTGTCGATCACCGGTGCGTCGGGCTTGCCGGCGGCGCGGACGTCGATTCCGTCGGTGGTCGGGAACGCCCATTCGTCGACGTCGGTGCCGGTGTCCTTGGCGGTCGCCTCGAATGCCGGAACGTCGAACTGCGGGCTTGCGGGCGCGCACATCACGTTCTTCTTGGCGCCGTAGGGCTCCACGCTGGGCTCGGCCGCGGCGGCTTCCAGGGTCTCCCACCCGGTCGTGTCCGGACCGCCGAAGCCGCCGATCGCCGCGCCCAGGTTGTCGAGCGCGGACTTTTTCTTGTCGGCCCGGTTGCCGGTGTCGCTCTCCCAGAAGTAATCCTTGCCGACCACCAGTCTTGCCAGCGCTGCCCGGTCCATCTTCTGCGCCACCTCGCCGAGTCGCTTGCGGAATGCCTCGAAACTCGGGTCGGCGGGAGGCGTCGGGATCGTGACCGCGATTGCCTTGTAGGGCTTGGGAGGCGGGGGGGCCGGGTCCTGCGGTTGGGCTGCCGCCGGAGGCGCCGCGGGACTCGGGGTCTGGGCGTTGACCGGACAGCTCGCGACGACCAAGAGGGCGGACGCCAGCAGCACAGGAGTTGAAAACGGGGACATGGGACCGCCTCCGGGCACAAGACAGGAACGATGGCGCTGCAGCAGCACGGCTTTGGTTCGAGCGGTCATTCCGCTCCAGCGGTTTTCGCGATCATGCTCAACGCGGCCGCGTGACGGCGCGCAAGATAACCGATCCGGCGGGCCGCGTAACGATATCCATGCGGCCGAGGGTCGATGCTGAAAAAGTAATCTCGTACCTGTTGCGCAATAGTGCGAATCGGATGCTAGAACGCAGCCGATTCCTGGTCGGTTCCCGTGCTGGTGAGACCCCCGATGCCTGTGCCTTCGGCAACGCTGTTCCCGTTCTACATCCTGCCCATCGTCCTGTTGACCGCGTCCAATCTGTTCATGACGACGGCCTGGTACTGGCACTTGCGCTTCAAGGCCCTGCCGCTCGCAGGCGTGGTGTTCATCAGCTGGGGCATTGCGCTGATCGAATACTGGCTGGCGGTGCCGGCGAACCGCTGGGGCAGTGCGGTCTACACCGCCGTCCAGCTCAAGACGATCCAGGAGGTGGTGACGCTGGTCGTCTTCGCCGGCTTCTCGGTCGTCTATCTGCACCAGGCGATCACCTGGAACTACGTGATCGGCTTTGCATTCATCGCGCTCGGCGCGTACTTCGTGTTCCGCGGGCCGCTGTGAGGCCGTCACCAGACGGGGGGCGAGCCCCAATGACACCCGGTGGCGTGTCCAGGGCGCCGACGGGGCCGGGCAGGGCTCACGCGACGATCGCCGGAGTTTCCGGCTCCCAACCGATCGGCACGTAACCCGGCTGGTCCGCCACGCGCTTCAACCAGGCGCGGATCGCCGGGAATTCGGTCAGGTCGAATCCGCTTTCGTTGGCCATGTGGGTGCCCGCGTACAGCGCGATGTCGGCGATGGTGTAGTGGCCGGCGGCGAAGAACGCGTTCCGCGACAGGTGGTTTTCCATTACGCCGAACGCCTGATAGCCGTTCTGCATCCAGCCCTCGAGCGCATGCGTCTGCAGGTCGCGTCCGCCCTTGACCAGGGTCAACCAGAAATGGGCGGAGCCGAGGTTGGGCTCGACGCTGTGCTGCTCGAAGAACATCCAGCGCAGCGCCTGCGCCCGGTCGATGCGGTCTTCGGGGGCGAGTGCGGTGCCGCCGGCGATGTACCACAGGATCGCGTTCGATTCCGGCAGGTAGCGGCCGGGCGCCACCTCGAGCAGCGGGACCCGTCCGCTCGGATTTTTCGCCAGAAATTCCGGTGTGCGGGTTTCGCCCTTGAGAATGTCGAGCTCGACCAGCCGGAACGGAATCGACAGTTGCGCCAGTGCCAAGCGCACCTTGTAGCAGTTGCCGGAGCGTCGCATGGAAAACAGCGTGTACATGCCGGCTTCTCCTGTCTGGTGCGGCGGATCCGGCGTTCCGGCGCGCTCTTCATCGGCACGTCGGATCCGAATCCACACTAGCATCCTGGCGTTGCTGGTGTCCTGGGTTCCGACGCCGGTGCGGGCCGCAACCGGAACCGACGTCGGAACCGGGACACCGGCGGCCGGCGCCGCCGGGGTGGCGACGGTACCGGAGTCGGCGGAGCCGCCGAACGGCGCCGGATATGCGCCGGACGGTTTCCGTCGAAAGCCGTGATGTGCCGGGATCATCCGGTCCATTAAGCCTTGCCGGCGAGCGGGGAGAGAATTAGTAGGGTCTGCAACTCCGAGAGCGCGAGCCTGCGACGGTGGATTTCCGCCAGCAGGACGATCGCGCCCGGGGGCACCACGACGGTGGAGCGTGGGACATCCCGATGGTCGGGACGCAGGCTCCATGACGCGTGCGCTGTCGGCCGCCCGGCCGCAGGCGCGCCAGCAGGCGGAGAAGACGGATGGCTTTCATCGCGGACTCGCTCAAGCGTATCAAGCCGTCGGCGACCCTGGCGGTGTCCGACAAGGCGCGCGTGCTCAAAGCGGCGGGCCGGAACGTGATCGGCCTGGGCGCCGGCGAGCCTGATTTCGACACGCCGGACAACATCAAGCAGGCGGCGGTCAAAGCCATTCTCGACGGCAGGGCGACGAAATACACGGCCGCGGACGGCATGCCCGAGCTGAAGGCGGCGATCATCGGCAAATTCAAGCGCGAGAACGGCATCGACTACAAGCCGAGCCAGATCATCGTCGGCGTCGGCGGCAAGCACGTGCTCTACAACGCGTTCATG
>JAVBUK010000092.1:0-5501 GCA_031555345.1 Xanthobacteraceae bacterium
AGGAATCGAAGTACCTGCAGCCGGTGAAGACCGCGCCGTTCTACGCGGTCAAGAGCGTTGCCACGACCCTCGGCACGCTCGGCGGCGTCAAGGTCAACGAAAAGCTCGAAGCGGTAACCAAGGAAGGTAAACCGGTGCCCGGCCTCTACGTGGTCGGCAACGACGCCGGCGGCATGTACGGCGACAGCTATGACCTGCTGATGGCCGGCAGCACCATCGGGTTCGCGGTCAATTCCGGCCGTATCGCCGCCGAGAACCTGGTACCGTACATCAAGTCGGCGAAGTAATTTCCGTCGCGCCGAATGTCGGACTGCCGGGCCTCGTGCCCGGCAGCTTTCTCAAGGGCGGGCAACCTGCGATCCGGCACTGAATGGATCCCGTCTGAAATTCTTGACATTTTCCGCGGACCCAATAGGTTTCGCCCACTCTTGCCCAGGCTGCGCCTGAGTCGCCGACCAGTCCTGTGAGGCTGGAGGTCAACGCCCGACAGCGCGACGCGCCCTCGGGCGCGTTAGGTGTTTGCGTTTGATCCCGAAAACCGCCCGCCGGGTGCGTTCGAAAGGATCGGCGGGAGGCGTCTTCGGGGCTGTGACGTCGTGGGACGGCGGCTCGCCACGAGGACAGTCCTTGCCCTGCGGGGGCCGCGTAGCGGCTGTCTTGCAGGATGGGGGCGGCTGGTGTGGTGGATTTGACGTTTCGATCGCTCTTGCGGCGAACGCTATCGGCGCAACGTCAAATCCAAAACCCCGCTAGCATCATGGAGTTGCTGGTGTCCTTTCGGGTCCGACGGTCATCCCGAGCAGGCCGCAGACGGATGCCAACGTCGGAACACGTAACACTGGTGTTGCAGGGCGAAACCGAATGTTCGATGGCCTGTCCGAAAAGCTGTCCGGCATCCTCGACCGGCTGACCCGGCGCGGGGCGCTGACGGCGGCCGATGTCGACGCCGCCGCGCGCGAGGTGAGGCGCGCGCTGCTGGAGGCCGATGTCGCCCTGGAGGTGACGCGCGGTTTCATCGACAAGCTGAAGGAGCGCGCGGTCGGCGTCGAGGTGATCAAGTCGGTCACGCCCGGCCAGATGGTGGTCAAGATCGTGCATGACCAGCTGATCGAAACGCTGGGTTCGAACGCCGATCCGATCGATCTCAACGCGCCGGCGCCGGTGCCGATCATGATGGTTGGCCTGCAGGGCTCGGGCAAGACCACCACCACCGCCAAGATCGCCAAGCGCCTCTCCGAACAGATGAAGCGCAAGACCCTGATGGCCTCGCTCGACACCCGTCGCCCGGCGGCGATGGATCAGTTGGCCGTGCTCGGCCAGCAGGTCGGGGTCGATACGCTGCCGATCGTCGTCGGCCAGACGCCGGTGCAGATCGCCAACCGCGCCATCCAGGCCGGCCGGCTGGGCGGTTACGACGTGGTGCTGCTTGATACCGCCGGCCGCACCACCCTCGACGAGACGATGATGGCCGAGGCCGCGGAGGTCAAACGCGCGGCGGCCCCGCACGAGGTGCTGCTGGTCGCCGATGCGCTCACCGGCCAGGACGCCGTCAACCTCGCCCGGTCGTTCGACGAGCGGGTCGGGCTGACCGGCATCGTGCTCACCCGTGTCGACGGCGACGGCCGCGGCGGCGCGGCATTGTCGATGCGCGCCGTCACCGGCAAGCCGATCAAGCTGATCGGCACCGGCGAAAAAATCGATGCGCTGGAGGACGTCCATCCCACCCGCATCGCCGACCGCATCCTCGGCATGGGCGACATCGTCACGCTGGTCGAAAAGGCGGCGGCGACGATCGATGCGGAAAAGGCGGCGCGCACCGCCGAGCGGATGCGCAAGGGCCAGTTCGACCTCAACGACCTGCGCGAACAGCTCGACCAGATGACCAGGATGGGCGGCCTCGGCGGCCTGATGGGCATGCTGCCCGGCGTCGCCAAGCTCAAGAACCAGATCGCCGCCGCCAATCTCGACGACAGGATTCTCAAGCGCCAGGTCGCGATCATCAACTCGATGACCCCGCAGGAGCGGCGTCATCCCGACCTGCTCAAGAACAGCCGCAAGAAGCGGATCGCCGCCGGTTCCGGCACCCGGGCGGAGGACATCAACAAGCTTCTGAAAATGCATCGCCAGATGGCCGACATGATGAAGGCGATGGGCGGTGGGCCGAAGCGCGGCCCGATGGCCGGGCTGGCCCAGATGATGGGGTTCGGCGGCGGCATGCCGAGCGCCGAGGAGATGGCCAAGCTGGCGGAAAAAATGCCCGGGGGTCAGGGCGGTCTGCCACCGACCATGCCGGGCTTGCCGCCGAAGTGTCCCGGCGCGCTCGGGTTGCCGGGCCTCGGCGGCCCGAAGCTGCCGCCCGGATTCCCGGGGCTGGGAAAGAAGAAATGAGAAACGTCGGTTCGAGCTCGCGGCTGGTCCGCGTTCCGAAACGACGATCGGGTGTTTTTCGAGGTTCAAAGAAAGGATAGACCGAATGTCCCTGAAGATCCGTCTGGCGCGCGCCGGCACCAAGAAGCGGCCGTTCTATCACGTCGTGATCGCCGACTCGCGCTCGCCCCGCGATGGGCGCTTCATCGAGCGGATCGGCTATTTCAACCCGTTGCTGCCGAAGGAAAAGACCGAGCGGCTCAAGCTCGATCTCGACAAGGTGAAGGCGTGGCTCGCCAAGGGGGCGACGCCCTCCGACCGCGTCCTGCGCTTCCTTGACGAAGCCGGGGTGATGGCGCGGCCGAAGCGCAACAATCCCGAGCGGGCGCTGCCGCGCAAGGAACGCAAGGCGCTGGCCGAGGCCAAGGCCAAGGAGGCCGCCGCGGCCAAGGCTGCGGCCAAGGCCAAGGCAGCCTAACGCTGCGTCATGGAGAATCGCGGCGCCCTGAGCCAATGGGCGCCGCGAAGGATCTCGTATGTCCAAGTCCGACAAAAACGTCTGTGTCGCCCGCATCGGGGCGGCGCACGGCGTGCGCGGCGACGTTCGCCTGTGGTCGTTCACCGCAGACCCGGCTGCAGTCGCACACTATGGGCCGTTCGCCACCAAGGACGGCCGGGTGGTCGAAATCGAGTCGCTGCGGCCTGCCAAGGACTGCTTCGTCGCCCGGCTCAAAGGCGTCTCCAGCCGCGATGCCGCCGAGGCCCTGCGTCAGGCCGAGCTTTTCGTGCCGCGCCACCGGCTGCCGCATCCTGCGGACGCCGATGAGTATTATCATGCGGACCTGATTGGGCTTTCAGTGGTCGATCGGGCGGCCGCACGGCTCGGCACGGTGGTCGCCGTGCATAATTTTGGTGCGGGCGATATCCTCGAGATCGCCCCCTATGGTCGCCCCGGCACCATCCTGGTGCCGTTCAATGCCGCGGCCGTGCCCGAGGTCGACCTTGCCGGCGGCCGGATCACCGTCGAGCTGTCAGCGGACGAGCAAACGGAACCGGCGCCGAGCGAGCAGCTCCCCCACCCATAGGCTCGAGCAATGTGGCGCGCCTCGGTTCTCACCTTGTTTCCCGAGCTGTTTCCAGGGCCGCTCGGCGCCAGCCTCGCCGGCAAAGCGCTGGACAAGGGGCTGTGGACCCTCGCCGCGACCCAGATCCGCGATTGTGCGACCGACAAACACACAAGCGTCGACGACACCCCCGCCGGCGGTGGTCCCGGCATGGTGATGCGCCCGGACGTGCTCGCGGCGGCCATCGATGCGATGGGTGACGACGGCCGGCCGCGGCTGTTGATGAGCCCGCGTGGCGTGCCCCTGACGCAGGCCGCGGCGGCGGCCCTGGCGGGCGGGCCGGGCGTCCTGGTGATCTGCGGGCGTTTCGAGGGCGTCGACGACCGGGTGATCGCCGGCCGGCAGCTCCTGGAGGTTTCGATCGGCGACTACGTGCTGTCGGGAGGCGAATTGGCCGCCATGGTGTTGCTCGATGCCTGCGTCCGGCTCATCCCGGGCGTCATGGGCAAGGAGGAGTCGGGGCTGGACGAAAGTTTTGCGGACGGGTTGTTGGAATACCCTCAATACACGCGGCCCCAGAACTGGGAGGGCCAGGAAATTCCGGAGGTATTGTTGTCGGGCCATCACGGCAAGATATCGGTCTGGCGGCGGATGCAGGCCGAAAAACTGACCCGGGAGCGGCGTCCGGACCTGTGGCAAGCCCGCCGGAACCGCCCCGAGGCGCCCCCGACCGATGCTTTCGCGCCTCCTCGGGACGATTCCGCATCGAAAGGGTGACAAACCGATTCGATTATCGTATAGGCGGCGCCGACAAGCGGCGAGACGCCTGTTTGCCGATTGGCGCGCCGACGGAGACATCCCATGAATCTGATCCAACAGCTCGAAAAAGAGCAAATGGCGAAGCTTTCCGCCGGCAAGGAGATACCAGATTTCCAGCCCGGCGATACGCTGACCGTGAACGTCAAAGTGGTCGAAGGCGAGCGGACCCGCGTGCAGGCCTATGAGGGCGTGTGCATTGCGCGATCCGGCGGCGGCCTGAACGAGAGCTTTACGGTCCGCAAGATCTCCTATGGCGAGGGTGTGGAGCGCGTCTTCCCGCTCTATTCGCCGATGGTCGACTCCATCAAGGTGGTGCGGCGCGGCAAGGTCCGGCGCGCGAAGCTGTATTACCTGCGCGGTCGGCGCGGCAAGGCCGCCCGTATCACCGAGCGTCAGGATCACGCCGCGCCGGCACAGACACCGGCCGGAGCCGCGGCGGAATAATTTCTGACGCGCCGAAAAGGCGTCGAAAGGCCGGCTTGTCCGGCCTTTTTTGCGTGCGCGGCCGCCGCAGGATCCGTCCGATCAGCGGGGCGTTGTGTCCGGGAACTTCCGGGCGGTGCAGCCGTCGGCGAGACCGCTGCTGTCGTTGCCGAGCAGCATCATGACGGCTTCGCCTTCGCTCGCCATGGCGGTGGCGAAAGTGAACGCGGCATCCTGTTGGCAGGCCGCGGGTGCGGATGTGGTGCGGGCCGGCGGCCGGTCTGGTGATGTCAAGTCGATGCGATGACGGTTCTCCATCAGGACCGACGCACCCAGCGCCAGAATGGCAAGGACGACCGGCTCGAACTTCGACAGCATGCGGCTCTCTTTCTGCCCGGCGGCGGATCATGTCCCGGTGTCCGCCGCGGTGCAGCCGCAAAGGACGCAACATTCAGGCCATGTCGTCACCACGGGGGCGGCAGGTTGGTTGAAGGCGCATTGTCGCAATGAACTATGGCGGTATCACGAAACGGGTTCCGGCCATCGCTGCGTTGTCCGCGGTGCGTGGATTTGATACAGAGCGTCAAATGTCAGGGCCCGAAATCAGGACGATTCACCGGACGCCGAGGGCGCTGCGCATCGGCGCGCGCCTGCATCGGGTCGTGCTCGACGACCATGCGCGCTTGCCGGGACGCTTCTTCGGTCGATTGACCGCCGGGATCCTAGCCGGGCTGTGACAGCCGGCCGCGCCGTTCGGCGCCGGGCCCTGCCGTACGACATTCCCTTTGTTTTTCCTTTGGTTCGCATCCACCGCACAAGAGACCGCAC
>JAVBUK010000439.1:0-4070 GCA_031555345.1 Xanthobacteraceae bacterium
GGTCGGCGGTTCGGTCAGGCTGGCGCGCGGCGGCTCGCCCTGGAACTTGACCGCCTCGTTCTTGTCGTCACGACCGAACATCGAGGAGAACAATCCGCCCTTGTAGCCGAGTTCCGACACCGTCGATTGACGGCCTTGATAGGCGAGATCGTCGTCCGGAGTGCCGCGGCCGGATTGCGGCTTCGGATGCCGGCGCGCATCGGCCGTTCCGGCCCCCGGCGTCAGTTCGCTGGGGGACAGAACACGCGCTTCGTCCTCGGCCGAGCGGCGGGTCATGGCGGCCTTCTTGCGGGCCGCCTTCGCCTGTTTGCGCCGCGTTTCGTCGGCGTCCACCGGCCAATTCGCCACGTTCGGCGCCGCCTCCGCGGCTTCCGGCGGCGGCAGAGTGATCGACGGCGGGACCACCAGTGGCGACCGCTCGCGGTATTCGATATTGGGCCCCTCGCCGTCGCGCCGGAGCCCCAGCCCGCTCATCAGGCTGCGCAAGATCTTGGTGTCGTAGGGGACATCCTCGTCGTCGTCATCGGCCTGCGCCCGGGCGCTGCCGCAACTGCCGGCGATCGCCATCAGCAGCGCGCAGGATGCAATCAGGGCACATCGCAACTGCCTGGTCGTCAACGAAACCTGCGGCATGGCCGTTTCCCCGTCTGCCCCGGTCGGCCCGCATGGGCCCAAAACACTGCAAGCAATTGATACAACACAGATCAGGGCGCTTTTGCGGCGCTTCGGATTAACAATGAGTCATACAGCAGCCCCACCACCCCCGCAACGATGGCGACGTCCGCAAGGTTAAACACATACCACCGGAAGGACCACGACGCGGTGGTGATGTGAAAGAACACAAAATCGACCACCGCCCCGTAGGCAAGGCGGTCGATGGCATTGCCGACCGCTCCCCCGATGATCAGCCCCAGGGCGACGGCGGCGAGACGGGAACCCGCGCGGGCGAGCCATACCCACAGGAACACGACCGCAATCGCCTTGACGCCGAGCAGCGCCCATTGTCCGGCCGGACCGCTTTGCTGGAACCAGCCATAGCTGATGCCGGTATTCCAGACCAGCACGATGTCGATGAACGGCCCGAGCGGGAAGTCGCCGCGCCCGGCGAGGTCGAACCCGAACAGCAGCCACAGCTTGACCGCCTGGTCGATCGCGGCGGCCACCGCGGCGACAATCAGGCCGAGGCCGGTGAACGGGCCGGCGAAAAAGCGGGGCGAACTCGGCATGGCGTCCTGCACCGGCATCGGAATTCGGTCCGCCTCGGGATTTCGGTCCAACTCGGTGTTCACTCGGCCGCCCGCTGTCCCGCGTCCCACTCACGCAGCGCCTGGGCATCGCGCGGCGTGACGTCCGGATACTGCGGATCCGATCCGACCGCCGGGGTGATCCTCCACGAACGGGCGCATTTGCGGCCCTGCGCCGCCCGGGACACCACGGCGACGCCTGCGACCTCCGGCAATCGAAACGCTTCCGATGGGCCGTCACCTTCACTCACGGCCGCCGCCGAGGTGATGCAGACCTCCGCCAGATCGACGCCGGCGAGGGCCGACAGCAGCTCCGGGTCGGCGATATGCACCACCGGATCGGCCTCCAGCGACGACCCGATGCGCTTGGCCGCCCGTTCGAGCTCGAGCGCGCCGGTGACCACGCGACGAATCTGGCGCACCTGGCGCCACTTGCCGGCCAGCGCCGCGTCGCACCAGGCGGCCGGAACGGCGGGGAACGGCTGCAGGTGGACCGAGGAGCCGCCGGTGCGCGCCAGCCAGGCCTCCTCCGCGGTGAAGCACAGCAGCGGCGCAAGCCACGTCACCGTGCACCGGAACAGGTGGTCGAGGACGGTCAGGCAGGCCTTGCGGGTGGCCGACGAAATCGGGTCGCAATAGAGCGCGTCCTTGCGGATGTCGAAATAGAACGCCGACAGGTCGACCGTCATGAACTGGTTGACGGCGGCGAAGATCCGCTTGAAATCGAAATCCGCATAGGCCTGCCGCACCAGCGGATCGAGTTCGGCCAGCCGATGCAGCATCAGCCGCTCCAGCTCGGGCATCGCCGCGACCGGCACGCGGTCCTCCTCGCGGAAATGCGCGAGGTTGCCCAGCATCCACCGGATCGTGTTGCGCAGCTTGCGGTAGGTGTCGACCGTCGTCTTGAGGATCTCGGGCCCGATCCGCTGGTCATCCCAATAGTCGCACGAAACCACCCACAGCCGCAGGATATCGGCGCCGTTGTCCTTGATCACCTGCTGCGGCGCCACCGTGTTGCCGAGCGACTTGGACATCTTGCGCCCGTCCTCGTCGAGGGTGAAGCCGTGGGTGACCACCACGTCGTAGGGCGCCGCCCCGCGGGTGCCGCAGGCCTCGAGCAGCGAGGAATGGAACCAGCCGCGGTGCTGGTCCGAGCCCTCGAGATACATCACGGTATCGGGACCGCCGGCACGGCGATGGTGGATGCCGGCCAGGCCGGGGAAGTGCCGGGCATCCTCCAGCGTGAACGCGTGGGTCGACCCGGAATCGAACCAGACGTCGAGAATGTCGTCGACCTTGGTCCATTGCCCCGGGTCGTGGTCGGGCGCCAGGAAGCGGGCGGCGGCACCGTCGGCGTACCAGGCGTCGGCGCCTTCCTGCTCGAACGCTTCGGCGATCCGCCGGTTGACGCGATCGTCGCGAAGAACCTCCACCGAGCCGTCGGCCTGCTCGCGCACGAACAGCGTGATCGGCACGCCCCAGGCGCGCTGGCGCGAAATCACCCAGTCGGGGCGGTTGGCGATCATGCCGTTGATCCGGTTGGCGCCCTGCTCGGGCACCCAGCGGGTCGTCCCGATCGCCGCGAGGGCGCGCTCGCGCAATGTCGCGTCGGTCTGGCCCGGAAGCGCGAACGGCTGGTCCATGGCGATGAACCATTGCGGCGTGTTGCGGAAGATCACCGGCTTCTTGGAGCGCCACGAATGCGGGTACTGGTGCTTGAGGCGACCGCGCGCGATCAGCATGCCGCGTTCGGCGAGCGCGGCGATCACCGCGTCGTTGGCGTCGCCCTTCCCGCCCTTGTCGGTCAACACCCGCCGGCCCTGGAGCCCGGGGGCATGATCGGTGAAGCAGCCGTCGCCGTCGACCGTGTAGGGGATCGCCGGGCTGACGCCGCGCGCCTCGAGCGCGCGGGCGTTCGCCGTCCAGATTTCGAAGTCCTCGCGGCCGTGGCCCGGCGCGGTATGGACGAATCCGGTGCCGGCGTCGGCGGTCACATGCTCGCCTTCGAGCAGCGGCACGGCGAACTGGTAGCCGCCGGCCAGCCCCTTGAGCGGATGATCGCAGACGAGCCCCGCCAGTTCGGCGACCGTCACGTCGCGCAGCCTGGTGTGGGCGGCGACCCGCGCCTGCCGGAACACCGCGTCGGCGAGCGGGTCGGCGAGCACCAACCGGTCGCCCGGCCTGGCCCAGTTGTCGGACGGGGCGTCGGTCACCGCGTAGAGCCCGTAGCCGACCTTGCCCGAGTAGGCGACGGCGCGGTTGCCGGGGATCGTCCAGGGCGTCGTGGTCCAGATCACCACCGACGCCGCCGCCAGATCGCCGCCGCCGGCGCGCACCGGAAACTTCGCCCAGATCGTATCGGAGGTGTAATCCTCGTATTCGACCTCCGCTTCGGCCAGCGCGGTTTTTTCCACCACCGACCACATCACCGGCTTCGATCCGCGGTAGAGCGTGCCGTTGGCGGCGAACTTCATCAGCTCGCGGGCGATCTGCGCCTCGGCGGCATACGCCATGGTCGTATAGGGGTGGTCCCAGTCGCCGGTGATGCCGAGCCGCTTGAACTCGCCGCGCTGGACCGACAGCCAGTGTTCCGCATAGGCGCGGCATTCGCGCCGGAAGGCGATCATCGCCGCCGCATTGGCAAGGTCAGCGAGCTGGACGCTGCTGTCGTAGCCGACCCACTGGCGGGCCAACTGGGCATCGCCCACACCCGTTGGGCCACCCACGGTGCGCCAACCGAAGGCAAGGCCCACCCGCACTTCGCGGGCCATGAAGTGGCTGTGGTGCACAACGGCAGCATCGAGTACCACGAAGAGCTGCGTGAAG
>JAVBUK010000008.1:0-4585 GCA_031555345.1 Xanthobacteraceae bacterium
CTCGGCGCCGGACATCGCCGGCAAGGGCTGCGCCAACCCGATCGCCATGATCGCGTCGTTCGGCATGGCGCTGCGCTATTCGTTCGACATGGGCCAGGAGGCCGACCTGATCGACCAGGCGATCGCCGCCACCCTGGCCAAGGGCCTGCGTACCGCCGACATCAAATCGGAAGGCTCGACCGTGGTGAGCACGGCCGAAATGGGCGCGGCGGTCGTCAAGGAGCTGGCCGCGCTGGCCAACTAGTGTCCCGGTTCCGACGTTCGGTTCCGTTTGCAGCCCGCTCCGGACCAACGTCGGAACCGAAAAGACACCAGCAACTTTATTTCGTTGGGTGGTCGGCTCTCAAGAGAACCTCCTCCGCAACGTCGATACCCATGCCGGGCGCACCACCAAACAAAACGCGCGGCCCTTGCCGCGCGTTGCAAATTCCGAGCTCGCCCGCCGCACTGTCGGGTTCATGGAACCCGATCCGACGTCGGCGACAGTGGCCGTCCGTCACCAGCCCGGAGCGTCCCACGGCCCGGGCAGCGGCATGCGATCCCAGCTGAACCGCCAATCGCCTTTGTAGGTGTACGAGGGCATGCCGTGTGCACCGCCCGGATCCATCGCATAGTCGGCATAGTGCTGGTCGTAGGCCAGGGTCTCCTTGCCGGGGTCGAGGAACGACCGCGGCCGCACGGTGATCCGCGTGCGCACCCGTCCGGTTTCGTCGACGATGGTGATGCGCTCGGTATTGGGCCCTTCGGCCCGCACCGCGCGGCGCTGCTGCGCCTGGGCCGCGGACATGGCAAGCCCGATCGCCACGGTGGCAGACAGGGCGGCGACGGACCAACCGGCCAATTTCGACAGGCGCATGATTCCTCGCAACAAATCACGTATTGCCCGGCACCTTAGCGTGCTTTGGTTAACAACGACAAGCGCTGACTGGCTGCACCGGGTCGCCCCCGCGCGATTTCGCCCCCGGACGCGATATTTGGGCAACGGGCCGGGCTGCCCCCCACCAACGCCTGCGGGGCGAACCGGTTCCACCCCACCCGGGGCGCCTGGCGCCCGGACGGGCGGCATCAAGCAATTGATCAAGCTTGACTATCAATCGACCGCCAGACGGCGGATCGACACCATCGCGCAGGCCCGCGCGGGGCATCGAGTGCCGATGCCGACCCCAACCCCCTCTCCAATTACCCATCGGCGCCCGGGAGGCGTCGGCCGCGCCAGACGGCGGCGCGCCGACGACGCGGCGCTCGAGCCGGCAGACGGGACCGAAAGGATTCGGGCCTCGCCGCACCGCCCGTGGACCATCGCGGCCGGCTGATGGGAACGTTGTCTCGCCGGCCGTTCTCGCATAAAAGCGGCCTTCTTTCGCCGCTTCCGGGTATTCGCGGCGGAGAATGTCGATTCGGAGAGTTGACGATGGGATTCAAGGTCGCAGTGGTCGGCGCCACCGGAAACGTGGGCCGCGAGATGCTCGCCATCCTGGCCGAGCGGGCGTTCCCCGCCGCCGAGGTGGTGGCGCTTGCGTCGCGCAAGAGCATGGGGGTGGAGGTCTCGTTCGGCGACACGACGCTCAAATGCAAGGCGCTCGACCAGTACGACTTCGCGGATGTCGACATTTGCCTGATGTCGGCCGGCGGCTCGGTGTCGAAGGAATGGTCACCGAAGATCGTCGCCGCCGGCGCCGTGGTGATCGACAATTCGTCGGCCTGGCGCTACGACGCCGACGTGCCGCTGATCGTGCCGGAGGTGAACGCCGACGCCGTCGCCGGCTTCCGCAAGAAGGGCATCATCGCCAATCCGAACTGTTCGACGGCGCAATTGGTGGTCGCCCTCAAGCCGCTGCACGATCGCGCCAAGATCAAGCGGGTGGTGGTCGCGACCTATCAGTCGGTGTCGGGCGCCGGCAAGGACGCGATGGACGAGCTGTTCACCCAGCCCAAGGCGATCTACAGCGCCGGCGAGATCGAAACCAGGAAAGTCCCCAAGCGGATCGCCTTCAACCTGATCCCGCACATCGATGTCTTCATGGAGGACGGCTACACCAAGGAAGAGTGGAAGATGATGGCCGAGACCAAGAAGATTCTCGACCCGACCATCAAGCTCACCGCCACCTGCGTGCGGGTGCCGGTGTTCATCTCCCACTCGGAAGCCGTCAACATCGAGTTCGAGAACCCGATCACGCCGGAGGAGGCGCGCGAGATCCTCGCCCGCGCGCCCGGCTGCCTGGTGATCGACAAGCGCGAGCCGGGCGGCTACGTCACGCCCCACGAGGCCGCCGGCGAAGACGCCACCTACATCAGTCGCATCCGCGAGGACGCGACGGTGGAAAACGGTCTGGCGCTGTGGTGCGTGTCGGACAATCTGCGCAAAGGCGCCGCGCTCAACGCCATCCAGATCGCCGAAGTGCTGGTCAACCGCAAGCTGATCACCGCAAAGACCAAGGCGGCGTAATCGGTCGCGCCGCCGTCCCTCGTCCCGTCGCGAAAACGGACGGCGGCCGGCATCCGCGCCATCGCGCTTTTAGAACTTCGGCTCCCGGAACACCCGCGCGTGCGCGTCTTCGGCGATCTGGGCGAAGGCACCGCCCGCCGGATCGCGCACATAGAGCCGCCCGGTGGCGACCCCGAACCATGCCCCGTGCAACACGACGTCGCCGCGCTCGACCTGGGTTCTCAGCCGCGGAAACGTCATCAGGTTGTCGAGGCTGTTGGCGACCGAGGCCTGTTCCAGACGGGTGAGATAGTCGGCGAGCGAGGCCTCGCCGCGTGGGCCGGCCTTGTCGACCGCCGGCGCCATCAGTTCCATCCAGCGACCGATGAAGTCGCTCGGCGTGAGCGGCGCGGCGCCGGCGGCAAAAGCGCGGACACCGCCGCAGCCGGCGTGTCCGAGCACCACGATATGGCGGACCTCGAGGGCCGCGACCGCGAATTCGAGCGCCGCCGAAACACCGTGATAGTTCTGGTCGGGCGCATAGGGCGGCACCAGGTTGGCGACGTTGCGCACCACGAACAGCTCGCCTGGACGCGCATCGAAGATCACCTCGGGCGAGACCCGCGAATCACAGCAGCCGATCACCATGATCTCGGGTGACTGGCCGTGCTCGGCGAGTTCGCGGAACCGGTGCTGCTCGGTCGGCAGACGGTCCGACAGGAACATCCGATAGCCGTCGATCAGACGTTGGGGAAAGGGGGTCAGGGCTGTCTCCATCGCGGTGCCTCGCCGTGGCGATGCGCCGTCTTTGTCATGGACCAACGGATCGGCAAGCGCGCCGGCAGCCGCGACTGCGGCCCCCGAATTGCGTCGCCGCCCGGCGGTTCGCAATGGCCGCATTCCGCTTTCGTTGTCAATGTTCGTTGCCACGACTCACGCGCCCCCCGGCGCGACCCAATCGCGCCATCCGCTCTGTCGCGTGCGGCGGACCGCGGCTTCGCTCCGGCGCCGGGATCGCGACTGTGATCGGGCGTGATCAAATCGGGTTGAGCCGAGCTTCGGCGGAACTTCCCGTCAGGCCCAGATCGCGATCGCCAGCCCGGCCGCGTCGCGCAGCGGCGGATCGGGAAACGGCCGCGCGAGCCCGAGCCGGATGCGACGCGCCGTGAGCGCGCAGGCGAGCGCGTCGAGAAGGTCGTCGATGGCGGCGCCCGCCGGCGGGCCGGCGTCGATGACCTCCGCGGCAATACCGGCCCCAACCAGCAGGCCGCGACGCAGTTCCAAGCCCGGCCCGTAGGGGCGACCCTTGACCTTCTTGGGCTCGGCGAGCGCCCGCTCGCCGTTGAGCCGCCAGAACGCGACTTCGGGGTGGACCTCGAACACCCGGCCGGCAGCGGCCGGGTCGGCACGCAGGGCAAGGTCGACCTCGCGGATTTTCGGGGCGATGTTGAACAGCTGCTTGGACATCATACGTGGCGGCTCGGAGGTGTCCCGAGCGATCCGGCAGGCCGCGCGAAATTCCTCGGCATAGACGGCGCGCCGCGCCGGCACCGAGAAAACCGAGGACTGGCGCGCGCCCAGCAGGGGCCGCACCGCGCCTTCCGGCCCCCGCCCGGCGGGGCCGATGCGCTCCGGCAGGCCGATCGGCATGTCGACCGCAATCGTGGCCGCCGCCGCCAGCACGTCGCCGAAGCGGGACACGACGCGAACGCGCGGTTTCGCCCGCTGCACCGGCGACCCGGACGGGGGCAGCAGCGCCACGATCCAGCCGGCAGGACAGCCATCGGCGCCGGCGACCCAGGCCTGATCCATGCGCGGTTGACCTCGTTCGCCCCTGACATGCCGAGAGGACGGGATTGCGCCCGGCCTCGGCTTTGCTAACACAGAAGCAGCCACACCCTGAAGGAAGCCGCCCATGCCCATCCGTCCGCGCCGCAGCGTGCTGTACATGCCCGGATCAAACGCCCGCGCCCTGGAAAAGGCCAAGAGCCTGCCGGTTGACGGCGTCATTCTCGACCTCGAGGACGCGGTCGCGCCGGACGCCAAGGAAAATGCGCGGCGGCAAGTCGTCGCAGCGGTCAAGGCCGGCGGATTCGGCCCCCGCGAGGTGGTGATCCGGGTCAACGGCTTCGACTCGCCCTGGATGAGCGACGACATCGA
>JAVBUK010000420.1:0-3658 GCA_031555345.1 Xanthobacteraceae bacterium
AAAGCTCGCCCTCGCCTTCATCGACCTCGACGAATTCAAGCGGGTCAACGACGTGCACGGACACGCGGTGGGCGACGCCCTGCTGTGCGGCGTCGCCGATCGCATCCGTGCCATGATCCGCGCAACCGACATTCTGGGACGCATCAGCGGCGACGAGTTCGTGGTGATCCTCGATCCGCTGGTCAAACGGCAACAGGTCACCTCCCTGGTCGATCGAATCGGCGAGGCGTTGAAACAACCGTTCGATATCGACGGAATTCCGGTCAAGAGCACCGGCTCGATCGGCGTCGCGTTCTATCCCGCGCACGGCTGCGACTACGAAACCCTGCGGCGCAACGCCGACGCGGCGATGTACCGCGCCAAGATGACCGACAAGGGCGGCGTCGCGTTCTTCAACCGGACGATCGGCCGGGCGATTTCCGAGAGGATCGACCTCGAGCGGCGGCTGAAAGGCGCGTTCGAGGGCCGGCAATTCAAGACCGTTCTGCAGGCGAAGCTGGACCTGTTCAGCCGCACCATCGTCGGCTTCGAGGCGCTGCTGCGCTGGGTGGACGATCAGGGCCGCATCCACCCACCGGGTGCATTCCTGGCGGCGGCCACCACGCTCGGTCTGCTCGACGACATCACCGTCATCCAGATCGAAGAAATACTGGCGAATCTCGACCGGCTGGACGCGCGGTTCGGCGACGATCTCTTCTACAGCGTCAACATTTCCGCCCACCAGGCGTCGCGACCGACCTTCATGAAATCGATCGTCCGGCAAATCGCCGCCTCGGGCCGCGCGCCGAACTTCATGCTCGAACTGACCGAGGATTCGTTCCTCAAGGCGGGGTCCTTCCAGAAACAGGTCCTGCCGCAGGTCCGGGCTGCCGGCATCCGCATCTCGATCGACGACTTCGGCGCCGGATATTCGTCGCTGGCGCGGCTCGCGGAAATCACCGCCGACGAACTGAAGATCGACCGATCCTTCGTCTCGTCCATCCACAACCGTTCGCGCAGCCAGTCGATCCTGCGCGCCGTCAACTCGCTCGGCGAGGCATTCAACATCCGGCTGGTCGCGGAAGGCGTCGAGACGGAAAAAGAGCTGGCTTATCTCTGCGAAAACACCACCATCCGGTTCGGCCAGGGATATTTGTTCCACAAACCGACCTTCATCGACGACGTCATCGCGGCGGGCATGCGGGATACCTCCGGCGTTCCCGGACCCTGCCCCTCCGGGCGGCCGGACGGGGCACCCGCGAGGCTGCCGATTCCCGCGGCTTCCTGACCGGCGTCGTCGACCGGGCGGCGTCCGCGGAATCGGCCGCTACGGAATCGGCGCATGCGGGGCAGGAACCGGCGCAACGCCTCCGGCCGTGGCCGGCGCGTTCGCCGATCGGCGGCGCGAGGTTGCTCTCCATCGCGCTCGCCGCATTGGCGACGGAGAGAAAAGTCGTTTGAAATCAATGGCGGAGACGAAGGGATTCGAACCCTTGATACGGCTTTAGACCGTATAACGGTTTAGCAAACCGCCGCCTTCAGCCACTCGGCCACGTCTCCGGCAGCATTTACCCCGGCCACTTCAAGGCGTCAGCAAAACGCCTCGCGGTCACGCGGGATCGTCACGCCGACACCACAGGGGGTCGATATGCGGTCCCCGGCGCGCTTCTGTATAGCCTCAGGCGTCGACGCTGCCAACCCCGATATGCCGTGCGGTTCAGCCGTCACGCCGCCGAAGCCGTCGCCCCGGTCGCCCCATGCCCCCACCGGCAAGCCGACGACCCGCCGGCAGCGGCTCAGGTCCCTTGCCGCCGTCACCGGCGCAAACAAAATCGCGCTCTCGTCGGTGTAATCGGAATACAAAATTGCTGCGAATATAGTGATAAATACCACAATATAGTATACGAACCCAAAGAGAGATTTTACCGTGGCTGACGGGCTTGCATCATCACGGCCTTGGCGACAGGATGGCGCCGACGGATACGTGAACGCGACGGGCGCCCGACCGCGACTAATTCTCAAATGCGACGCAACCCGTCATCGGAATACAGGCATTCCTCATCGACAGGGAACGGCGGTATGACCAAGAATGATTTCCGTACAAAAACCCCGACCGGCACCTCCCTCAGCCGCCGCGCCGTTTTGAAATGGAGCGCGGTGCTGGGAGCGACCACGGCGATGTCGGGCGTGGTGGGAACCGGGCTGCAGGCCGCCACGGCGGCGGCGCAACCCGGCACCAAGGGAAAATGGATCCCGGCCGCCTGCTGGGGCGACTGCGGCAGCAAGGCCTTCAACACCGTCCATGTCGTCGACGGTGTGGTTGTCCAGGGCGGGACGGACGACCGCATCACCGATTCGGCCGCCTGCCCCCAACTCAGGGCGTGCGCGCGCGGCCGCGCCCAACGCACGCGCATTCTCGGTGCCGACCGGCTGAAGTATCCGATGAAGCGCAAGAACTGGGCGCCGGGCGGCGGCAACAAGGAGCTTCGCGGCAAGGATGAGTGGGTGCGCATCTCGTGGGACGAGGCGCTGGACATTTTCGCCGGTGAACTCCGGCGCATCAAGGCGGCCTACGGCAACACGGCGATCTATTCGCCGACCCCTTCCACGGCCTCGGTCTATACCGAGGTGTCGCGGACTTTGAGCCTGCACGGCGGGTTCATCTCGGATTACGCGTCCTGCTCCAGCGGCACCTGGACCGACACCGGCGTCGCCATCGGGCTGCCGCGCTCGCGTCTGAACACCGGCGAAGATTTCAACGACTGGACCGATCTGCCCAATTCGCAGCTCATCGTCCTGTGGGCCTACAATCCGGCCTGGTCGCGCGCCGGATATCCCTCGTATGCCCTGCTCCAGGCCAGGAAGGCCGGCGCCAGGTTCATTTGTGTCGATCCGTTCTTCAACCCGACCGCCCAGGCGATGGGCGTGGCCAGCGACGACTGGTATCCATGTCGCCCGGCGACCGACCATGCGTTGGTTCTCGGCATGGCGCACACCCTCATCGTCGAAGACGACCCCAGGACCAACCGGCTCATCGACTGGGATTTCCTCAACCGCTGCACCGTCGGGTTCGACCGGGATCACATGCCCGAGGGGGCCGACCCCAAGGAGAACTTCCGGGATTACGTGCTCGGCACCCACGACGGCCAGCCGAAGAACGCCGAATGGGCCGCGGAAATCTGCGGCATTCCGCCGGCCAAGATCCGCGGGCTGGCGCGTCAGATCGCCAAGACCTCCAAGGTTTCGATCCTGATGTCGCCCTCGCCGGCGCGCGTCAACAACGCCGATTCATGGCCCCAGGCGATCACCGCCTTCGGCGCCATGACCGGTCACATGGGCAAGTCCGGCAGCATGGTCGGCAGTGACGGCGGGCACGCCTGGCTCGCCGGCGGCCCGCCCATCGTCTACGGCGGCACCTGGATCGGCCGTCCGAGCAATTTCCCCAAAGCGCCGCCGGTCAGGAACCCGATCGACATCCGGATCAACCGCAATCAGGTCTGGAATGCGGTGCTGACCGGAAAGTACACGGCCGGCAAGGACAGGCAGGCGGACATCAACATCCAGATGCTGCACTTCGCCAAGACCGAGCGCATCAACCAGGTCGCCGGCACCGTCAAGGCGATCGAGGCCTTCCGCAAGGTGGAATTCGTGGTCGTGCAGGAGCATTTCCTGACATCGA
>JAVBUK010000354.1:0-2998 GCA_031555345.1 Xanthobacteraceae bacterium
GATCATCCGCGGGCCGCTTTCATCGCTTCGGCGGCCATCAGAATCCGTTCCGGCGTCGCCGGCGCATCGAGCGGCACCGGCACGCCGGGTGCGATCGAATGCAGCGCATCCAGGATGGCGGAGTATACCGAAACGCCCAGCAGCAACGGCGGCTCGCCGACCGCCTTGGAGCGGTAGATGGTCGCCTCGCGGTTGGGATCCTGGTGCAGGTCGACGCGGAAATCCGCCGGCACGTCCGACGCCGCCGGGATCTTGTAGGTCGACGGCGCGTGGGTGGTCAGCCGGCCGGCGGCGTCGAACACCAGTTCCTCCGACGTCAGCCAGCCCATGCCCTGGACGAACCCGCCTTCGATCTGTCCCCTGTCGAGCGCCGGGTTGATCGACCGGCCGACGTCGTGAAGGATGTCGACGCGGTCCAGTCGCATCTCGCCGGTCAGAGTGTCGATCGTCACCTCCGCACACGCCGCCCCGTAGGCGAAATAGAAAAACGGCCGGCCGGTGCGCGCCTCGCGGTTCCAGTCGATCGACGGCGTGCGATAGTAACCGGTCGAGGACAGCGTCACCCGGTTGTCGATACAGGCCTTGGCGAAATCACCGAACTCGATCGCCTGGTTGCCGATGATGACGCCGCCGTCACGAAAGACGATCTGGTCGGGGCGCACGTCCCAGTGGGATGCGGCGAACGCCGTCATGTCGTCGCGGATGCGGCGGGCCGCGATGCGCGCCGCCATGCCGTTGAGGTCGGTGCCGGACGAGGCGGCCGTCGGCGAGGTGTTCGGCACCTTGGCGGTGGTGGTCGCCGTGACCCGGACCCGGTCGAGCGGGACGCCGAATTCCTCCGCCACCACCTGGGCGACCTTGGTGAACAGCCCCTGCCCCATTTCGGTGCCGCCGTGGTTCAGATGGATCGACCCGTCACGATAGACGTTGACGATCGCGCCGGCCTGGTTGAGATGGGCAAGCGTGAACGAAATGCCGAAACTGACCGGCGTGAGGGCCAGCCCCTTTCGCATCACCGGCGCGGCGCCATTGAACGCGGCGATCGCCTGTCGTCGCGCCCGGTAGTCGGACGTGGCTTCCAGCCTGTCGACCAGCGCATGCAACGTGTCGGGGTCGTCGATCTTCATCCCGTAGGGAGTCAGATCGCCCCCCGCACGCAGAAAATTGGCCTTGCGCACGTCGAGGGGGTCACGCCCGGTCGCGTGCGCGACCGCATCCATCGCGCGTTCGATCGCCAGCATGCCCTGCGGCCCGCCGAAGCCGCGAAACGCCGTATTGGACACCGTGTTGGTCTTCAGTCTGGTGGAGCGGACGTGGACGGCCGGCAGCCAGTAGGAGTTGTGGGCGAGGAACATGGCGCGGTCGACCACCCCCAGCGACAGGTCGGCTGAGCAACCGCAGCGCGCATTCAGCGCGATGTCGTAGGCCGTCACCACGCCGTCGTGGTCGAAGCCGATGGTCCAGTCGGCGCGGAAATCATGGCGCTTGCCGGTCATGACGAAGTCGTCGTCGCGATCGAGCCGCAATTTGCACGGGCGCTGCGTCAGGCGCGCGGCCAGGGCCGCCAGCACCGCGACCCCGGTGGCCTGGCTCTCCTTGCCGCCGAACCCTCCCCCCATGCGGCGGGTCTCGACCGTGACAAACGCGTCCGGCAGTCCCAACGCGCGGGCAACCCCGCGCTGGACGCCGCTCGGATCCTGGGTCGAGGCATGGACCGTGATGTCGCCGGCCTCGCCCGGAATCGCCAGCGCCACCTGCCCCTCGAGATAGAAGTGCTCCTGCCCGCCGATCCGCAACCGGCCGGACAGCCGTCGGGGTGCCCGATCCAGCGCCGCCGGCACGTCGCCCCTGCCAAAATCGTAAGCGGGAAGCACGCGCGTTCCCGCCGCCAGCGCATCCTCGATGGTCAAAACCGGCACCGCCACGGCGACCTCGACAACCGTCAGCTTGGCGGCGCGGCGCGCCGCGTCACGGCTCTCCGCCACGACGGCGAACAACGGCTGTCCGTGGTAGAGGATTTCGGACGTGGCAAGGATCGGCTCGTCCTTCAGCGCCGGGGCAATGTCGTTGTCTCCGGGAATCTCCGCGGCGGTGACCACCGCGACCACGCCCGGTGCCGCCCGCACCGCATCGAGATCGAACCGGACGATCCGCCCGGCGGCCGTGAGGGCAAGGCCGGGCGCGACGTGCAACGTGCCGGCCGGCTCGCGGATGTCGTCCACATAGGTCGCCCCCGCGACGTGCAGCCGGGCCGAATCATGCGGCAGCGGCTTGCTCACCGTCGCCAGCGCACGATCGGGCGCGGCGTCGAAGCCGGAGGGAAGTTCCGGCGAACGATCAGGAGAGGGCATGGTCGACCTCTCGGCCGGGACGCAGGCGGGTTTGCGACGGCGGCGCCCCGCGCGCCTCCATCAACGCCTTGAACATCAGATTGCGGGCGACCAGCGCCCGATAGGCGGCACTGGCCCGCATGTCGGACAGCGGTGTGAAGTCGCGCGCCAGCGCCTCGAGCGCCGGCTGCCACGTCGTCTCGTCGTCGAGCGACAAGCCGACCGCGGCCCGTTCGGCCTCGCGGGCGCGTGCCGGCGTCGCCGCCATGCCACCATAGGCGATACCGGCTTCGACGACGCACCGGCCATCCAGCCGGAACCGGAACGCCCCCAGCACGGCCGAAATATCCTGGTCGAAGCGTTTCGAGACCTTGTAGGCGTGAAAGACCGCACCCGGCGCGATCGGCGGAATCTCGACGGCGCGGATGTATTCGCCCGGCCGCCGGTCGGTCCGGCGGTACGCCAGGAAGAATTGGTCGAGCGGCAGGCGACGGCACTCGTCGCCCCGCCTCAACTCGAGCGTTGCGCCCAGCGCCAGCAGGCAGGGTGCGAGATCGCCGATCGGCGACGCATTGGCGATACTGCCGCCGACCGTGCCGGAGGCGCGGACCTGGACCGAGCCGAACCGCCGCATGATCTCGCCGAGATCGGGCGCAATCGCCGTCAGG
>JAVBUK010000201.1:0-2946 GCA_031555345.1 Xanthobacteraceae bacterium
GATCATCCACCTGATCGCCATGGCGCGCCGCGCCGGCGTGCCGCTCGACCTGAAGAGCTTCGATGCGATCGCCTCCGTCATCCCGGTGCTCGCCAACGTCCGCCCCGCGGGCAAGTACCTGATGGAGGACTTCTTCTATGCCGGCGGCCTCAAGGCCCTGATGTTCGAGCTGGCCGAGCACCTCGATCTCGCCTGCCTGACCGTCACCGGCCGGCCGCTCGGCGAGAACCTCAAGGGCGCCCAGGTCCATCTGCGCCCGGTGATCCACACCCTGGCGGACCCGGTGTCCCGGGCCGGCGCGATCGCCGTCCTCACCGGCAACCTGGCGCCGCGCGGCTGTGTGATCAAGCCGTCGGCCGCCGACCCGCGCTTTCTCAAGCACCGGGGTCCGGTGATCGTCTTCGACGACTACGATCGGATGGTGGCGGAAGTCGACCGCGACGACCTCGCGGTCACACCGGACCACATCCTCGTGCTCAAGAACGCCGGGCCGAAGGGCGGGCCGGGCATGCCCGAATGGGGCATGCTGCCGATTCCGAAAAAGCTGCTGCGCGCCGGCGTCACCGACATGGTGCGCATTTCCGACGGCCGCATGGGCGGCACCGGCCACGGCACCTGCATCCTGCACGTGACCCCCGAGAGTTTCGTCGGCGGGCCGCTCGCCGTGGTCAAGACGGGCGACGAGATCGAGATCGACGTCGCCGCGCGCAGCATCCACCTCCATGTCGCCGAGGAGGAACTGATGCTGCGGCGGCTGGCCTGGCGGCCTCCGGCACCGCGCTATCCCCGCGGGTACGGCGCGATGTATTCCAAGCACGTCAGCCAGGCGGACGAGGGCTGCGATTTCGATTACCTCACCGGTACCGCGCGGGTGAGCGAACCGGAAATCCACTGATGCGAAACGGCGGGCCCGGCGCCGTTTGCGGATTCGCCCGCGTCTTTCTATAAGTCACCGTCACGGCACGCGCGGCTCGTCGCGGCGCGACCGGACAGGAGTGTCGTGTGGTGGATGTGACGTGCCGGGCGCCCTTGCGGCGCGCCGTTCGTCGCCGGGTCAAATCCAGAACCACACCGGCATCATAGAGTTGCTGGCGCCCTTTCGGTTCCGACGTTCGTACCGAGCGGGCAGCAAACGGAGACGGACGTCGGAACCGGGACCCTAGTCATGGCTACCAGTGCTGCGGCGCCGCGCGCCGGCCGGGCGATCGTCACCATCCTCGGGCTCGACCGGGTCGGCATCATCGCCGCCGTCACCCACATCCTGGCCGCCGCCAACGTCAACATTCTCGACATCAGCCAGTCGGTGCTGCGCGACGAGTTCTTCACCATGATCATGATGGTCGATCTCGCCGCCGCCGACCTGCCGTTCGAGGAACTGGCGCGACGGCTCCAGGACAAGGGAAACGAACTCGGCGTCCGTGTCGAGATGCAGCGCGAAGATATCTTCAAGTCGATGCACCGGATCTGAGACGGAGCCCGACATGCACACCCAGCGTTTCTCCGCCCAGGAAATCGTCGAAACCATCGACATGGTCCGGGTCGAGCGTCTCGACATCCGGACCATCACCATCGGAATCAGCCTGCTCGACTGCATGAGCGACGATCTCGACGTGCTGTGCGGCCGTGTCTACGACAAGGTCACCGGTGTGGCGCGGGACCTGAAGGCGACCAGCGCCGCCATCGGCCGCGAGTTCGGCATTCCGATCGTCAACAACCGCGTCGCGGTCTCGCCGGTCTCGCTGGTCGCCGGGCGGATCGACGCCGACGGCCTGATCAAGGTCGCCGAGACGCTCGACCGGGCCGCCGACACGCTGGGGGTCGATTTCATCGGCGGCTTCTCCGCCAACGTCGAAAAGGGCATGAGCCGCGGCGACGAACAGCTGATCGCCGCCATCCCGCCGGCGCTGGCCCGGACCAGGCGGGTGTGCTCCTCGGTCAATGTCGGCTCCACCAAGGCCGGCCTCAACATGGACGCGATCGCCGCCATGGGCCGGGTGGTCAAACAGACCGCGGCGCTCACCGCGGCCGACGGATCGATCGGCTGCGCCAAGCTGGTGGTGTTCTGCAACGCGGTGCAGGACAATCCGTTCATGGCCGGCGCGTTCCACGGCACCGGTGAGCCCGACTGCGTCGTCAACATCGGCGTCAGCGGGCCCGGGGTGGTGCTGCGGGCGCTGGAAAAATCGGCCGAGGTCGATTTCGGTACGCTCGCCTCGCTGATCAAGCGCATGGCGTTCAAGATCACCCGCGCCGGTGAGCTGGTCGGCCGCACCGCCTCGGAGCGGCTGGGCATCCCGTTCGGCATCGTCGACCTGTCGCTGGCGCCGACGCCGGCGCGCGGCGACAGCGTGGCCCGCATCCTGGAGGCGATGGGGCTCGAGCGGGTGGGGACGCACGGCACCACGGCGGCGCTGGCGCTGCTCAACGACGCCGTCAAGAAGGGCGGCGCGATGGCGTCGAGCCACGTCGGCGGATTGTCGGGCGCCTTCATTCCGGTGTCCGAAGACGAGGGCATGATCGAGGCGACCGCCGCCGGCGACATCACGCTCGACAAGCTGGAGGCGATGACCGCGGTGTGCTCGGTGGGGCTCGACATGATCGCGATTCCGGGCGACACCCCGGCCGAGACCATCGCCGCGATGATCGCCGACGAGGCGGCGATCGGCATGATCAACCGCAAGACCACCGCGGTGCGGGTCATCCCGGTGGCGGGCCGGCGGGCCGGCGAGCGGGTCGAGTTCGGCGGCCTGCTCGGGCATGCCCACATCATCCCGGTCAACACGCGTTCGTCGGCCCGCTTCGTCGCGCGCGGCGGCCGCATCCCGGCGCCGCTGCAGGCCCTCAATAACTGAACGCCCATTCGGTTGCGGCGGGAGCCCGTAGGTTGGGTTGGGGCGGGGCGGGACCCGACAAACGAAGGGGGGGAGCTCGCCCGCCGACCCTACG
>JAVBUK010000506.1:0-7975 GCA_031555345.1 Xanthobacteraceae bacterium
ACCATTGCCTGTTCGGCGGCTTCTTCCAGAACGTGGGGCGCGCCGTGGTGTGGGGCGCGTTCGTCGATGCCGTCATCGACGAGGTGACGCAGTTGGCGACGACGCCGCTGGTGGCCTCGGCGCCGATCGAAGCGGTCTATCTCGGCGGCGGCACCCCCTCCGCGCTCGACGCCCGCGATCTGGCGCGTCTGATCGACGGCCTGCGGCGCCGGCTGCCGCTGTCCGAGGATTGCGAAATCACCGTCGAGGGCCGCTCGTTCGACTTCGGCGTGGAGAAGGCGCGCGCGGCGATCGACGCCGGCGCGAACCGCATTTCGCTCGGGGTGCAGACGTTCGACACCGGACTGCGCAAGCGGCTCGGTCGCAAGCTGACGGGCCCGGAGGTGGCCGCGTTCCTCACCCGGCTCGTCGCGCTCGACCGTGCCAGCGTGGTGTGCGACCTGATCTACGGCCTGCCCGGCCAGGACGCGGCCGCCTGGCGGCGCGACATCGAGACCGCGATCGACGTCGGCATCGACGGCGTGTCGCTCTACGCGCTCAACGTGTGGCAAGGCAGCCCGCTCGACGCCGCGGTCCGCGCCGGAAAGCTCCCGCCCGCCGGCACTCTGGCGGCGCAGGCCACGGTCTATTCGGCCGCCGTCGACCTGTTGACAGCGCACGGTTGGCGCCAAGTGGCGCAGTCGCACATGGTCCGCACGGCACGGGAGCGCAACCGCTACAATCGCATGGTCAAGGCCGGCGTCCCCTGTCTGCCGTTCGGACCCGGGGCCGGCGGGCATGCCCACGGATACCGATGGCGCAATGTCATCGAGGTCGACCGCCGACGCGCGCTGCGGGCCGAAGGTCTCTTTCCGGTCAAGGCTTTGTCGCGCCTCACGGCGCGCTATCGCAGCGCGGCGGGGATCACCGCCGGCCTGGAGGCCGGACGACTCGACCTGATGTCGATCGCGGTACCGGGCTTCGCCGAAGCCGCGCGGCCATTGCTCGACAACTGGGCATCAGCCGGCCTGGTCCGGCTCGATGGCCACATCCTCCGCACCACGCGCGCCGGCGCGTTCTGGATCACCAACCTGACCAGCGGCCTGCACGCAGTGCTCGCCGGCCTGTCGCCCTCACCCACCCTGTCAACTGGAGTCGTCCAATGACCGTTTCCGCCGACCTCGACGCCGATCCGCACGCCCGCCTTGCCACCCGCCTCGCTGCCGATCCCGACGGCGTCATCGAGACCCTGGCACGCGAGCACGGCATGACGACGCTCGATGCGACGCGGCTGTTGCCGGCACGCATGTGTCGCTGGGCGCCGCCCGAGGTCTTTGCCCAGCTGATGGACGAGCTCACCCGATGGGGCGAGGTGCTGTTCATCGTGCATACGCCGAACATCGTGCTCGAATGCACCGGCACGATTCCGCCCGGCAGTTTCGGACGCGGCTACTTCAATCTGCACGGCCGCAGCCCGATCGGCGGTCACATCAAGGCCGACCATTGCGCCGCCATCGCCTTCGTGCGCCGGCCGTTCATGGGCCGCGAGAGCTGCGCGATCCAGTTCTTCGGCGGCGACGGCGAGGCGATGTTCAAGGTATTCGTGCGCCGCCAAGCCGATCGCAGCCTCGATCCGGAGCAAGTCGCACGTTTCGAGGCACTGGCGGCTCGCCTGACCCGGTAACATCGTAGCTTTTCACTCCCCATCAAGATCACGCGACGGCCATCACGGGCCGCCAAGCGGTCCCGCACCGACCGTCATCAGGTCCGCGACGACGAAATTCGAAGCGAGGCGAAACAGCGTTCAAGAACAATTTAGAGTTTGGCCCGATACCAATTGGTATCCCTGCGGGACCCCATCCCGTGGGAACCCGTTCCCGCGGGAAATTCTTCCTGCGGGAACTTCTTCCTGCGGGATTTTGTGGGGACGCCGATCGACATGTTGGGACGAATGCGAATTGGCGCCCGCCTTGCTGCCGCCTTGGCGGGGAGTGTCATCGTCAGCGTCGCGGCGACCACGGCGAGCAACATCTGGCTCACCTCCCGGATGGTGAGCGAGGCCACGGTGCGCGAACTCGGCGTCCTCGACGCCACGTTCAACGAAAGCATCCTCGACGAAGCCCGACGCGCGCTGAGCATCGCCGACAGCCTCGCGGCCAATGCCGCGGTCACCCAGGCTTTCGCGGCGCGCGATCGCGACGCGCTCGCCCGCATGCTGGTGCCCGGTTTCGCGGTGCTCAAGGATCGCGACGCCCTGGAGCAGATGCAATTCCATACCCCGCCGGCGACCTCGTTCCTGCGCGTGCATGTGCCGAAGAAATTCGGCGACGACCTCTCGTCGTTCCGCGCCACCGTGGTCCAGGTCAACCAGACCCGCCAGCCGGTGTTCGGCCTCGAATCCGGTGTCGGTGGGCTCGGGATTCGCGGCGTCGTGCCGGTCGTGCACGACGGCAAGCACATCGGTTCGGTCGAAGCCGGAACCTCGTTCGGCAAGCCGTTCTTCGATCGCTTCAAGGCGGCGACCGGGGCGCACTCCGCGCTCTATCTGAAATCCGCCAAGGGATTCGAGCTGTTCGCCTCGACCCTGGACACGCCTCCCCCGGTCACTTCCGCCCAGCTCACCGCGGCACTCGAACACAAGTCGGAAGTGATGCTGACGCCGATCGCCGGCGTCGAGCACGCGGTCGTGCTCGCCCCGGTCCGCGACTACAAGGGTGCGGCCATCGGCGCCTATTTCATCGCACTCGATCACGGCGCCTACGCCGCGTCGCAATCGGAGGCGAATGCCTGGGCATTCACCATCGGCGGCGTGATGCTGTTGCTGACCTTCGCGCTCGCCTGGATCATGCACCGCAACATCGCCCGGCCGATCCGCCGGATCGGCGAGGTGCTGATGGCGCTCGCCCAGGGCGACAAGACGATCGTGATTCCCTACACCGGCCGGCGCGACGAAATCGGCGACAATGCCCGGGCGGCACAGACCTTCCGCGACAATATCGAGCGGTTCGACCGGGTCGAGCGCGAACGCCGCGAAGCCGACGCGCGACTGGCCGAGGAGCGCCGGGCGGCCGAAGAACGCCAGCGGGAGGAGCGAACCCAGGCGGTCGAGCGCGAGGAACTGGCCGGCAAGCACGCCATGCACGAGGTCATCGGGCAGTTCGAAACGGCGGTCGGCGGGATCATCGACCTGGTGTCGACGTCGGCGACCGAGCTGGAAACGACCGCGGTCACCCTGGCCAACACCGCCGCGCTGACCCGGCAGCGTTCGGATGCGGTCGCGGCAGCCTCCGAAACCGCGTCCGCCAACGTCCAGTCGGTCGCCTCCGCGACCGAGCAGCTCAACGCCGCGGTGCGGGAAATCAGCAAGCAGGCCCAGACCTCGCGCGAGATCGCACACCACGCCGTCGAACAGGCGCAGAAGACCGACGGGCGCGTGGCCGAACTGGCGCAGGCGGCGGCCCGCATCGGCGACGTGGTCCAGCTGATCAGCGCGATCGCCGCGCAGACCAATCTCCTCGCCCTCAACGCCACGATCGAGGCGGCGCGCGCCGGCGACGCCGGCAAAGGCTTCGCGGTCGTGGCCCAGGAGGTCAAGGCGCTGGCCTCGCAAACCGCCAAGGCGACCGAGGAAATCGGTGCCCAGATCGCCGGCATGCAGACCGCCACGCAGGATTCGGTCGCAGCCATCAAGGAGATCGGCGTCGTCATCGGAAAGGTCTCGGACATCGCCGCCGCGATCGCCACCGCGGTCGACGAGCAGGGGATGGCGACGACCGCGATCTCCCACAACATCGAACACGCGGCCTACGGCACCACTGACGTTTCGTCCAACATCGCCGACGTCAACCGCCATGCCAGTGAAACCGGCGAGGTTTCCGCCCAGATGCTGACGTCGGCGCAGGGATTGTCGCGCGAAAGCACCCGCCTCAAATCCGAGATGGAAAAATTCCTGACCATGGTCCGCGGCAATGTCGCCGACCGCCGCAAGCGACGCGACCCCCACTATGCGGGCCCCGAGCGCCGCCAGTCGGCCTAGTGTCCCGGTTCCGACGTTCGGTTCCGTTTGCAGCCCCCGGTCCGACTGCCGGAACCGAAAGCGCACTGGCAACTCCATGGACAACTCCATGATGCCAGTGTGCTTTTTTGATTTTACGCGGCGATCGGGCGCGCCTGCGAGCGTGATCGGAACGCGCACCAGCCGCACGGCGCCCGCCGTACCGTGCGCGGCATCGTTCTCGCCACCATCCGAATCCCGCATGCCCAACAGGCAGATACTGTCGGCGACGGGTCGCCGCAAACGCACCGGAATACTGCGGCGCCGAACATCTTTGAAGATCAGCCACGACAAATCCGGGCAATTGCCGCAGAGGCCGTGCGAAGATACCCGACCCGATTTCCGGTACCGCTCTCATTCTTGTGCGTTTGTCTCCGAAATGACCGACTTCTCCGTCGGACAACGAGGCGTTCACATTTTTGCCGCCGATTGCCGCAAACTTCCTTCATAGTGAGTCGTCGGCGTCCCGCTTGGAAACCCGGGCGGGCAGTCGTGTGGCCGGTTGGTCGGCATCAGCCGCCGTCGCGAAGGCGGCGGTCGCGAGTCCAAACCGGATTGGCGATGGCAAACGTGCCAGGACCGACGCTCTGTTTCGGCGCAACGCGTCGGCACCAGTGGACGTCCGTGCCATGCGCATGGTGGTTGCGGCTCGACCCACGCAGGTCGGCCTTGATGGCAATCCGCCGTCTTAGGAGATATACGTAATTCGATCCGAAGACATCGTTTGTCGATCGGTCCAGGCTTGCGGCGGGAAGGGTTCGAAGGATTGGGGGGCGCGATGCCGGTACGGCGAGGCAATTCGGAGCGCCTGAGAGAGGCCGGGCGACAGACGCTGGCCGTGGTGCGGCGACACAGCCTGGCGAGCTTCATCGCCCTCGCCGTCACCGCGGTCGCGCTCGTCATCTTCGCCTTCATGCCGTTGGCATCGATCGTCGTCGAAGGGTGGTCCCGTCGCGATATCGAGCTGAGATCCCTGCTGTTGTTCCGATCGATTCGCGATCAGATCACCGCCGGGATCATCACCACGCCGACCGTCGACCTCACTCCGTTCTTCGAGCGGCTGGCCGAAGACGAACGTCTTCTCGGACTGGGTTTCTGCACGGCCTCCAGGCAACTCCTGCATGCCACCCGAGGCGTGCCGAAAGGCATCACCTGCAATACGGTGGCGCTGCGGAAGAACGACACCTTCACGATCGTCAAGACGGGCGGCGACCGCATCCACATCAGCGCATTTCCGCTGACCGCCGGAAACACCGTCGGGCATTTCCTGGTGCTCCACGATCTCGGCTACGTGGTCGACCGCGTCCACATGGCACGGCTCTACACCGCGGTCACATTGATCGGCGTCGCCACCGGCCTGGGCCTGTTCGGAGCGGCAATCGTGCTGGTCCTGATGCGGGGATGGACCCGCTCGGTGCGCGGCGCGATCGCCGAACTCCGGCGGGACGCCCCTCTGGAACCGCCGACGCTGCGCGCCTTTCCGGCCAACCGCGAGATTCAGGCAATGCTCGGCGAGTTGCGCTCCGAGCGCAAGTTCGCCGAAGGCATCCACGTGGAATGGTCGCCGAAGAACCTGCGGCTGCTGCTGGCCGAGGAACTGCCGGGCACCAAGGTGCTGGTGGTGTCGAATCGCGAGCCCTACATCCACAACCGGGTCGACGACGCCATCTCGCTCCAGATCCCGGCCAGCGGCCTCGTCGCCGCACTCGAGCCGGTCATGCGTGCGTGCGGCGGCACCTGGATCGCCCACGGCAGCGGTTCGGGCGATCGCGACACCGTCGATGCCAACGACCGGATCGGGGTGCCGCCGGCCGACCCCGCCTACGTGTTGAAACGCGTCTGGCTGACGGAGATCGAACAGGACGGCTACTACTATGGTTTCGCCAACGAGGGGCTCTGGCCGCTGTGCCACATCGCCTTCGTGCGGCCGACCTTCCGCGAACAGGACTGGGACCAGTACCGGATCGTCAACGAGCGTTTCGCCGATGCGGTGGTGGCGGAAGCCGGGTGCGAGGATCCGCTCGTCCTCGTGCAGGACTACCACTTCGCGCTGCTGCCCCGCATGATCCGCGATCGGTTGCCCAAGGCGACCATCGTCACCTTCTGGCACATCCCGTGGCCGAACTCGGAGACCTTCAGCATCTGCCCGTGGCGGACGCAGATCATCGACGGGCTGTTGGGCAGCAGCATCCTCGGGTTCCACACCCGGTTCCACTGCAACAACTTCCTCGAAGCGACCGACCGTTTCATCGAAAGCCGCATCGACCGCGAGCACGCCTCGGTCACCGTCGGGGGACACGAAACGATGATCCGCCCCTATCCGATCTCGATCGAATGGCCCCCCGCCGCCCTCGAGCGCCAAGCGCCGGTGCCGGCCTGCCGGGAGGCGGTCAGGCGCCGGTTCGCGCTGCCGCCGAACGCCCGCATCGCCGTCGGCATCGAACGCTTCGACTACACCAAGGGAATTCTCGACCGCATCCGCTCGGTCGACGAGTTGCTGCAACGCCATCCCGAATGGAAGGGGGTTCTGTTCCTCATCCAGGTCGCCGCCCCCACCCGCAGCAAGCTGGGCGCCTACAGCGCGCTGCAGGACGAGGCCATCCGCCTGGCCGAGGAGGTCAACAGCCGGCACGGCGACGCCGGCTGCCAACCGATCCGGCTGGTGGTGCGGCATCACGAGCCGGACGAGGTCTACGAACTGTTCCGCGCCGCCGATCTGTGCATCGTGTCGAGCCTGCACGACGGCATGAACCTGGTCGCCAAGGAATTCGTCGCCTCGCGCGACGACGAGCAGGGTGTCCTCGTGCTGTCGAGCTTCGCCGGCGCCTCGCGCGAATTGTCGGAAGCCCTGATCGTCAACCCGTACGACACCCACAGCATGGCCCAGGCGATGGTCAAGGCGCTGACCATGCCGATCGACGAGCAGCGCGACCGGATCCACCTGATGCGCGACCTCATCCGTCAGCGCAACGTCTATCGGTGGGCCGCCCAGATGCTGCTCGACGCCGCTCGATTGAGGCGACGCGAGCGCATCCTGACGGCGACCTGATCGGACGGACGGCACCGCCGCCCTTCCCTCGACTTCGCGCCGCGCCGGTCGTCCGCCGCCCGCACGATCACTTGGTGATCGGCGGACCGAAGCTGACGGAGAACTGCGCGCCGCCGCCGGGACGGTTCTCGACGTCGATCGTGCCATTGTGCACCTCGACGATCTGGCGGACGATCGCCAGGCCGAGCCCGGAGCCGCCCGAACGGCTGCGGTCGCGGCGCCAGAAGCGGCGGAACAGAAACTCGCGATCGTCGTCCCGGATCCCCGGCCCCTGGTCGCGCACCCGGATTTCGCCACCGTCCTCCACCACGACCTCGACGGCGCAGCCCGGGGGCGTGTGGCGGATCGCGTTTTCGACCAGGTTGCGCACCGCGCGCGCGATCATCTCGGCGTCGCCGGCGACCACCACCGGCCGCTCGGATCCGATCAGCGCGATCTCCTTGCGCTGTTCGAGCGCCAGCGGCGCCAGGAACCCGATGACCTCCGCGCAGATCGACTGCAGTTCGGCCCGCGCCGCCGCGTCGACCTCGACCGCCTCGAGTTCCGCGGTCTCCAGCAGTTGATTGATCGTGCGGGTCATCGCCTCGACGTTCTGGCGCAACGGCGCCGCCACCTGCTTGTCGGCCAGCGTGTCGATGCGCGCCCGCAGGATCGTCAGCGGCGTCCGCAGTTCGTGCGCCGCGTCGGCGGAGAACTCCCGCTGGATCTTGAACCCGTGCTCCAACCGGTCCAGCGCCTGATTGACCGCCTCCACCAGCGGACGGATCTCGTTCGGAATCGGCGCCAGCGGCAGGCGGATGTCGGTCCGCCGCGGACCGATCCCGCTGGCCTGCCTGGAGGCCAGCAGCACGGGACGGAACGAGCGGCGCACGATCTCGGCGTCGATGATGATG
>JAVBUK010000340.1:0-10401 GCA_031555345.1 Xanthobacteraceae bacterium
ACTTGTAAATGTCATCCTCATTCTTGTTCTCTGCGATCCTGCGAATCTCCGCTCGATTTCGAACGCTTAGAAGTGAGTAAGATTCAAATGCCGGTTGAGCTTCAATATGTTTGGTGATCAGAGAGTGGGTTTCGGGCAATACCATGTCAAAGCAATCAAATGCCTGAGGAATTTCGTCAACGATCAGATGCCAGTCTTTGCACTTTCTCACAAATTTCAACCGTTGAAACGCCTCCCACGTGATTATTAGAACATGCGGCGCAGGAAACGGGTTCCTCAAGGCGCTCATAACCTGACTAACTACGCTTTTGCCACTCAAGCAATTTCCGCTGTGAATGACTTGCACGTATGTATTTGGCGATAGCCGCTTGAATAGTTTTTCTGTTTCGTCTATCAATGACATCGTTGGCTGACAGAAAATGACCCACCCCCCGTGATTGATGCACTCAATTATCATCTTGACCAAGCAATGGGTCTTTCCCGCTCCTGCAGGTGCGTCAATAAATGATATATTCATTACAATCCTTTCTAATGATTCTTGCACCGGGCTATCGCCGCAAACGACGGCGTCCTGGCTAAATGTCGATTTTTGGATACGAGTAGACGCTAACCCAATAAACGGGTGAGCCGCACCGACTCGGTGCCAGTAGTTAAATTTGATTCAGGCAAACTCAAATTTGTGCTAATATCTGGCGCATCAAGGAGCGCACAGAGAACACTGTGCCAACAACCTCAGCTCTGAATTCTCAACGGCATTAACGTCTCTGTGCAGTCCAGCATGTGCTGTCAATTAGAAATTTTCTTTGTTTTGGTTCTGTGAAATCAACGAACGAATATCTGACAGACACCAAAATGCTCGGCTGCCGATATGAATCGGTTTCGGAAATTTTCCGCTTTTAACGTGCTGCCACAAAGTGGACTTACCAATTGGGATGAGTTCAAGGACTTGACTGATGTCGAGAAGGCGGTCTTCTGCCGCAAGTTTGCCGGGTTGCTCCATTAAAACTCCTTTGGTAGAGCTACTCAACCATCATTGGTGAGTAATGGGCGAATTATAACCCGCCTCCCGAGTATAGTCAACTCAAGGGGCGCACCTGAGCTCCGACCAGCGCCCATTTTAGCCTGACTAATTGAATAATGCTGAAATTACGAAACTTATGAATACGTGCGTATTTTCTGACAAAATTTTTTGCATCTGTTTTTCACACGATTGTTGTGACATTCACGTTCGTGTTTTCGAAATCACATATTGCATCGCTCGATTTTTCGCTTTCCGTAACTTACACAGAAAGTGCATTCATTCTGTTTTCCACGATTAAACAGTGGATTGTTGACTGCATCATTTTTTGCATACATTGCAACTTGCACTCTGGTTCTGGATCGTGCCGAGTGAAGTGGAGCACGCCACTGTGCCGTTAATCCTGATCTCCCGGGCGCGTCTATGATGAACCTACGATGAGTCTTCGCCGCGGCACTCTGCTCAGGTGGCTGAGCTTCGCCGCCCAACCAGAGCGCTTTGTGCCTTTTGCGGAACAGCCTTGCATCAGGGATCGGAGATCAAGGCGCGCTCAACGCCAATGGTCAGGCCATCATGACGATGCCCCGCATGCGCGAATCTCGCCTTCCCGGGTCGGGCGGCAAGCCTTTTTGCGTCCCCAGCGTGTCCCCACACACGGAGGCTCTTGACGCCCACCTATCGGTCGACGCGTAACTAGATGATTCTATTGGGGAAAAATGGTGCCCAGGGGCGGGATCGAACCACCGACACCGTGATTTTCAGTCACGTGCTCTACCAACTGAGCTACCTGGGCGCCGCCCGGCCCGCAGGCACGGGAATGCAGAGCGCGGGGCGTTATAGTGTGTCGATTCCGCCCTGTCCAGGACGGCCGCGCCGATTTGCGCGGATTCCGCCGGCGCTGGAAAAATTCCGGTCGGCCGACGCCTTGGCGAATGGTATCGGTGCCCGGCCGGGTCCGCCGAAGCGGACCCGCCAGCACCGACCGGACGGTCGGGGATCGTCTGCCCCGGCGCGGTGCAGAGCGAGGCGGTTGCCGGGCCGCGGCGCACCGGCCGCGGCAACACCCCGGCGCCCCTTCCCGGCCGCGCCAACGCCGGACCGCTCACCGTCCCGACGCCTCGCCCTCGCCCAGGTCCGGCCCGTCGTCGTCCTCGACCGCCGGCACCGCATAGGCACCGGTGAGCCACCGGTGCAGATCGACGTCGGCGCAGCGCCGCGAGCAGAACGGCACCAAGCGCGGGTCACGCGGCTTGCCGCAGATCGGGCACGGCTTGGGCGGGACGGGATCGGCGGACATGGTTTCGGACCGCGGTTTCAGGCCGACCCGGCGCCGGGCCAGCCGCCGTGCACCGGAAAACCCTCGCCCGCCAGCAGCGCGATCGACTCGTACAGCGGCAGCCCCACCACATTGGTGTAGGAGCCGACGATCTTCACCACGAAGGCGCCGGCGAGCCCCTGCACCGCATAGCCGCCGGCCTTGCCCTGCCATTCGCCGGACGCCAGATAGGCCTCGATGTCCTCCGCCGACAGCCGCTTGAAGCGCACCCGCGTCTCGACCAGGCGTTGGCGAAAGCCGCCGCGCGGAGTGACCAGGCACACGCCGGTGTAGACGCGGTGGTTGCGGCCGGACAGCAGGCGCAGACACTGCGATGCCTCGTCGATCAGCTCGGCCTTGGGCAGGATGCGCCGGCCGACCGCCACCACGGTGTCGGCCGCCAGGATGTAGGCGCCCGCGAAGTCCTCGTCGGCCTGCACCGCCTCGAGCGCGGCCTCCGCCTTGGCGCGGGCCAGCCGGTTGGCGCAGGCGCGCGGCAGTTCGCCTTTGTTCGGCGTCTCGTCGAGGTCGGCCGGGCGCAACGAATCGGGCTCGATGCCCGCCTGGCTGATCAGTGACAGCCGGCGCGGCGAGCCGGAGGCGAGAACGAACTTGGGACGGCCGATCATGTCACCCATTCCGCGGGCGTCGTCGCTTCGTGTGCACCGGTGCGGCGGCCCGCGCGGCGCGCTGAAGCATGCCCGCTCACTTTTCGGATCATGCTGTAGCGGAATCGGCGCGGGCCGACAACGCCCTGCGGGCCGGCGACGCCCGGTGCGATCGCGGCATCGGGGAGCCGCCTTCGCGGCCCGGCTGCGGATGCGCCGAACCCGCCGGCGGAAGGCGGGCCCTACTCGTTGCCGGCGACCCGCCAGCCGAAGCGCTCCTTGATGCGGGCGGCGAGGGCGTCACGGACCTCGCGATAGGCGGCGAGGCGCTGGCTGCGGCTGCCCTCGATCGCGGTGGCGTCGCGGGTCGGCCAGTATTCGACGTCGACCGCCAGCGTGCGGGTCAGCTCCAGCGCACGGTGGTGCGCCTCCGGGGCCAGCGTGACGACGAGGTCGAAACTGAGCCCCTCCCGATCGTCGAGCTCCTCGAACGTCGTCGCCTTGTGCTTGCCGATGTCGAGCCCGATCTCGTCCATCACTGCGGCCGCGAACCCGTCGGGCTCGCCCTTGCGGACGCCCGCCGAGGCGACGTAGACGCCGCGGCCGTAGAGATGGCGGAACAGCGCCGCCGCCATCGGCGAGCGCACGGTGTTGTGCGCACAGGCGAACAACACGGCGTGCGGCCGGCCGGACCAAGGCATGCTCACCCCTTCCAGTGCAACACCGAGATCAGGGTGAACAGGCGCCGCGCGGTGTCGAAATCGATGTCGATCTTGTCCTTGAGCCGTTCCCTGAGAAGCTCCGACCCTTCGTTGTGCAAGCCGCGCCGGCCCATGTCGATCGCCTCGATCTGCGCCGGCGTGGCCGACCGAATCGCCTGGTAGTAGCTGTCGCAGACGATGAAGTAGTCCTTCACGATCCGCTTGAAGGGGGTGAGCGACAGGTGATGGGCGATCACCGGCGTGCCGTCGGCGCGCTGGACGTCGAACACCAGACGATTGCCGGAGATCAGCAGATGCAACCCATAGGGTCCCTCGGTGTCGCCCTGCGGCACGAACGAGTTCTCCTCCAGCAGGTCGTAGATCGCCACCTTGCGCTCGTGCTCGATGTCGGCGTTCGACGCACCGATCGAATCCGGGTCGAGCGTGACGCTCACCAGCCGGCCCGGATCGGCCGGCAACGGGACCGGCGACGCGACCGGCGACTTGGCCGCAGGAGCGGGCGCAGGATCGAGCGAAGGCCTGGGTTCGGTCATGACCGGTTCAGCCGTATCGCCACCGACCGGGCGTGCGCTTCCAGCCCCTCGGCGCGGCCGAGTACGATCGCCGCCGGCCCGAGCGCGGCGAGCTGGTCGGGCCCGCATTTGATGATCGCGGTGCGCTTCATGAAGTCGAGCACGCCGAGACCGGAGGAGAACCGCGCGGAACGCGCGGTCGGAAGCACGTGGTTGGAGCCGGCGACGTAATCGCCGATCGCCTCGGGCGTATGGGCGCCGATGAAGATCGCGCCGGCGTTGCGGATCGACGCCGCGAGCCGTTCGGCGTCCGCGGCGACGATCTCAAGATGCTCGGCGGCGATCCGGTCGGCCAGCGCGATCGCTTCCGTCAGCGCGCCGACGCGGATGAACGCGCCGAAATCGCGCCACGACGCCCCGGCGATCTCGGATCGCGGCAAGGTCGCGAGCTGGCGCTCGAGCGCCACCGCGACATCGTCGATCAGCCGCTGGTCGTCGCTGATCAGGATCGACTGCGCGGCGGCGTCGTGTTCGGCTTGCGCCAGCAGATCGGCGGCGATCCAGCCGGCGTCGGCGGTGGCGTCGGCCAGGATCAGCACCTCGGAGGGTCCGGCGATCATGTCGATCCCGACCCGGCCAAACACCAGGCGTTTGGCCGCCGCCACATAGGCGTTGCCGGGGCCGACGATCTTGTCGACCGGGGCGATGCTCGCCGTGCCTTAGGCGAGCGCGGCGACCGCCTGCGCGCCGCCGATGCGGTAGACCTCGTCGACGCCGGCGAGCCGGGCGGCCGCCAGCACCAGCGGATTGAGCCGGCCGTCCGGCGCCGGCACCACCATCACCAGGCGCGGCACGCCGGCGACCTTGGCGGGAACCGCGTTCATCAGCACCGACGACGGATAGGCGGCGGTGCCGCCCGGCACGTAGAGCCCGGCGGCGGCGACCGCGGTCCAGCGCGACCCGAGTTCGACCCCGAGCGCGTCGGTATCGCGCTGGTCGGCGGGCAGCTGCCGGCGATGAAAGGCCTCGATGCGGTCGCGCGCCAGCGTCAGCGCGTCGAGCGCCGCCGGATCGCACGCCTGCGCGGCGCTTTCGATCTCCTCGGAGGTGACGCGCAGGCCGGCGGCGGCGAGGTCGAGGCGGTCGAATTTTCGGGTCAGGGCGACCAGCGCGCGGTCGCCTCCGGCGACCACCTCGGCGATGATCGCCCGGACGGCCTGCTCGACGTCCTGGGCGGCCTCACGCTTGGCGGCGAGAAGATCGGAAAACCGCCGGGCGAAATCGGCGGTGCGGGAATCGAGGCGAACCGGCATGACGGCCTTGTGGATCGGATCTGTTGCACCCCGGTCAATGACCCGCCGCGCCCGAGGCGTCAACCCGGCGGCAACCGGTCGGGGATCTCCGCCGCAAGGCCAAAAACCGCCGCCCGTCCGTCATCGCTCCGGCACCCCCCTGGCACACCCCATGGCCGGCGCGCGCCGAGATCAGGCCGGTCTGAGCAACGGAACGGCCGGATTTCGTATCAGGTTTGGTATCAGGCAGTGGGCTGACCGGCATCATCCGGATGGGCCGGCCGCAGCGTGGTCTCCCAGACCGGGCCGAGATCGGCGAGTTCGACCTCCAGGCACTCCACCTCGAGCCGGAGCGCCATGTCGCCGGAGAAAATCAGGGTGACGACCCCCGCCGGGGCCGTGGTCTCAGCGAAATCAATCGCCAGCAGGTCGAGAACCGTCGACTTGTCCTTGCACCGGATGTTCCGGCACTGGCAGGCGTTGACCCGGTCGAACCGCAGCGCGGTACGGCGGCGGCGATACTGCGGGCTGACGCCCTGGGCCTCTTCCCAGTCGAACCGATCGAGCAGCATCAACAACCGCTTTTCGGCCGGCTGCCAATGGATGTCGCCGACGCCGACCTCCGAATCCTGCACATGGGTGGAGACGACTTCCAGATCGTCGGCGTCGAGCGCAAACAATTTGAGTTCCATGGCGGATAGCCCTGCTCTTCTCGATCAGATCCCGTCGGTTCTGCCGATCTGGTCGAGTTCTCGGCGAATTGATGCCGTCAATTTGGGAAGCGCTCCCCGCCGGCGCAACGCCGGATAAATGCGGAGGCGAGCGAACGGACCAGGCACCGGGCGCGGCGAAAGGCGCTCGATCTAGGATCGTTATCCTTGAAACAAGGCCACTTTCCCAAAAGCGGGGTGGCGCGACGCCCGCCGTCGACGGATGCGGATCAGTCGGGATTCGTCTCGGCCGCCCGCTTGCGGACGAACTTGGCGCCGCGAAACGACAGCACCACTTCGCCTCGCTGGTTGACGCCGGTGCCATCGGCGACCATCAACCCCCACCCTGGCCGGTCGGGCATGTGCCGCAGATCGACGATCCGGTTGGCAAAAAACACCGTGTCGCCGGCGCGAACCGGCTTCGGCCAGCGCAGGTCGCGCAGCCCGGGCGAGGGGCCCTCCTCGGCGATCGGTTCGCCCCGCGCGCGGGCCGCGGCCGCACGCTCGTGTTCATGCGCCATGAAGTACCGCATCCACATCGCGGCGGTATGCCAGCCGGAGGCGGTCAGCGCCCCGAAATGCGAGCGGCGCGCCGCGTCTTCGTCGACATGGAACGGCTGCGGGTCGTACGCACGCGCGTAGGCCTTGATCTCCTCCGCCGTGAACGTATGACTGCCGAAATCGACGCGATCGCCCACCCGCAAGTCTTCGAAATAGCTCATCGGCCCCGAATGCCCGTTGGCCCGTGCGCGGCCGCCGACTCCGGCGGGCGACGGGCGAACAGCAGATGCGCGATCACCCGCATCACGCTCTCGTCGTTCTGGTTCACCACATCGAACAGGAATTTGGCGAACCCGGCGTCGGCGCGCAGCCGCGACTCGCGCAGTTCGAGCACCTGCGGACGCACCGTCAGCCGGTCGCCCGGTCGCACCGGCGCCAGCCACTTGATCTCGTCGCACCCGGCCCCGCCCATGAAGGCGGTCCGGCCCAGGAAGCCGTCGGAGATCAGCCGCATCATGATGGCGCAGCTGTGCCAACCGGACGCGAACAACCCCTCGACCATGTTGCCCGTGGTCGCGCCGCCCCCGACATGCATTTCCTGTGGATCGAACGCGGCGCCGAACGCCCTGATTTCATCCGCCGTGACGACACGAGGGCCACACGCGGCGAGTGGGCCGAGGGCCAGATCTTCCCAGAAGAGTGTCGCCACGAGATCCTGCTGCAAGGTCGAAAACCACTGGAATCCCTAGTCGCGGGACACGCTCGCGTCAATCTCCCGGGAAGATTGACCGGCCCCGCGCGAGCGTGCAGTGTCCGCCCCGGTTCCGGCGGATGCTGGCCTGGCCGGCCCTCCGCCCGCCGATTTCGTACTGCGCCGACGTGGGTCGGCCGTCGATTGCGCCGAGAGGGAGATTCCATGTCCGAATTGCGCGACCTGTTCCAATGGGAACGTTTCATCACGCCATCGATCATCAAAATCTTTTACTGGCTCGTCGTTGGTATATGTGTATTGTTCGGAATTCTCGGGATCCTGTCCGGGCTGGCCCTGATCTTCGTCAGCCCGATCAGCGGCTTCACCACCGTGCTGGGCAGCCTGCTCGGCACCCTGGTGGGAATCATCGTCGCGCGGATCTCCGCCGAATACATCCTCATCATCTTCCGCATCAACGAACACCTCGGCGCGATCCGCAACCAGCGGGGCATGTGACGTCGTCGCGGGCGCGCCGCGTCCGCCATGCGCCCGAGGTCGTGATCGGCGGCGCTGCGACGGCCGGCACCGTCAGGTGTTGAAGCGGAAATGCATCACGTCGCCGTCGACGACGACGTAGTCCTTACCTTCCAACCTGAGCTTGCCGGCGTCGCGCGCGCCCGCCTCGCCCTGGCAATCGACGTAATCGTCGTACGCGATGGTTTCGGCGCGGATGAAGCCGCGCTCGAAATCGGTGTGGATCACGCCCGCCGCCTGTGGTGCCCGTGCGCCGCGCGTCACGGTCCAGGCCTTCGCCTCCTTGGGGCCCGCGGTGAAGAAGGTGACGAGATCGAGCAGGGCGTAACCGGCCCGGACCCTGCGGACGAGGCCCGGTTCGGCAAGTCCGATCGCGGCCAGGTAGTCGGCGCGCTCCTCGGGCGGCAGAACGGCGATCTCCGCCTCGATTTTGGCGGATATCGCCACCGCGGCTGCGCCTTCGCGCGCCGCCCGCTCTTCCACCCGGCGCGCATGAGCATTGCCGTTCGCCGCCGAGGTTTCGTCGACGTTGCAGACGTAGAGTACCGGCTTGGCCGTCATCAGGCCGAGCATGCGGAACGCCCGCTCCTCCTCCGGTTTACGCTCGGTAAAACGCGCCGGTGTGCCGTCACGCAACGACGCCAGCGCGCGCTCGACCAGCGACAGCGTTTCCTTCGCCTCTTTGTCGTTGCCCTTGGCCTTTTTTTCCAGGGCGTCGACCCGCCGTTCGAGGCTCTCGAGGTCGGCCAGCATCAGCTCGGTCTCGATCGTCGCGACGTCGGCGAGCGGGTCGACCCGCCCTTCGACATGGGTGACGTCACCGTCCTCGAAGCAGCGCACCACGTGGGCGACGGCGTCGACCTCGCGGATGTTGGCGAGGAACTGGTTGCCAAGCCCCTCGCCCTTCGACGCCCCGCGCACCAGACCGGCGATGTCGACGAAGGTCAGCCGCGTCGGCACCACCTGCGCCGACTTGGCGATCTTCGCCAGGACGTCGAGCCGGGGATCCGGCACCGCGACTTCCCCGACGTTGGGCTCGATGGTGCAGAACGGATAGTTCGCCGCCTGCGCGGCCGCGGTCGCCGTCAAGGCATTGAACAGCGTCGACTTGCCGACGTTGGGCAGGCCGACGATACCGCATTTGAATCCCATGTGTCGTTCGTTCCCGTTGGTCCGGCCTCAGGGCGCGGTGGCGCCGGGCTCGGTGTCGTCGAAAAAGCCCTGCGCCTGCAAGGCGAGATGCACTTTGTTCTGGAAAGTCGCGTCTTCGCCGCGCGCCAGCAGGTCGACATTGTCGGCGACGATGTCGCACAGCGCGTCGACCCAGTCGCGCTCGGTCTTGGAAAAGTCGCCGAGCACGAAACCATGCACCCGATCCTTGATGCCCGGATGACCGATCCCGAGGCGCACCCGGCGATACTCGTTGCCGACATGGGCGGATATCGACCGCAGCCCGTTGTGGCCGGCATTGCCGCCGCCGGTCTTGACCCGCACCTTGGCCGGCGGCAGATCGACTTCGTCGTGCAGGACGACGACGTCCCCGACATCGAGCTTGTAGAAACGCACCGCCTCGGCGACCGCCCGACCCGACTCGTTCATGAACGTTCCCGGCAGGAGCAGCAGCAGTTTCTCGCCGACGATCGTTCCCTCGGTGGCGACGCCCTGGAAACGCCGCCGCCACGGCGCGAAACCGTGCCGACGCGCGATCGCCTCGACCGCCATGAAGCCGATGTTGTGCCGGTTCTTCTTGTATTCCGGGCCCGGATTGCCGAGCCCGACCAACAGGCGCATGGGTCAAGCTCCCGGGGTTCGCATCGAATTGGACCGCATCGTGGCGTGCGAGGCGGATGCCGGAAACCGGCATCCGCTCGCGGACAGACAGGTCCGACCGTGCGCCCGACTACTTCTTCTCGGCCGGTGCGGCTGCCGGAGCCGCCGCGCCCGGAGCCGCCGGTGTCGCGCCTGCCGCGGTCGGCGCAGCCGCAGCTGCGGCCGCCGCCGCTTCCGCCGCCGCCTTCATTTCTTCGGCGTAGCCGGACGGCGGCACGATGGTCACCAGGGTGGCGTCGCCGACCACCATCGGTTTCACGTCGGGCGGCAACGACACGTCGCTCAAATGCTTCGAATAGTTGATGTCCAGGCCGGCGATATCGACCTCGATCGCCTCCGGGATCGCATCGGCACGGCAGCGGACCTCGAGCGTGTGGGTGACGATGTTGACCGCTCCACCGCGCTTGATGCCGGGCGCCTGATCGACGTTCTTCACCTTGACCGGGATGCGCACGCGGATCGTCGCGCCTTCGCCGAGCCGCAGAAAGTCGACATGCACCGGCATGTCCTTCACCGGGTCGAGCTGGAAGTCGCGCGGAATGACGCGGTGCTTCTTGCCGGCGACGGTGATCTCGAAGATCGTGGTCAGGAAGTGGCCGCCGAAAATCAGCTGGCGGGTCTTGTTGGAGTCGAGCGCGATGGCTTCGGGAGCAGCGCCCCCACCATAG
>JAVBUK010000326.1:0-6931 GCA_031555345.1 Xanthobacteraceae bacterium
ATCGCCTGTTGCCTGCTCAGTTGGCCGCGGGGGCGTCGTTAGACCCGGGGGGCTGGCTGTTCGTGCCAGCCCGCGGCGACGTATTTGGCGCGCAGGGAGGTGGAGTAGCTGCGCGCAGAAAGCCAGGCAGAATCCACGAGCAGCCCTTCCGGCAGGAGGCGCCCAAGTTGGTTTAATTTACCTTCTTTTTGCTCACTCATGGTGAGCTTTTTATCATATTTTCAAACCATCTGCCAGTGTCCCGGTTCCGACGTTCGGTTCCGTTTGCAGCCCGCTGATACGAACGTCGGAACCGCAAGGACACTAGCAGCGCTATGACGTTAGTGTGGTTTTGGATTTGACGTTCCGATGAAGCGCTCGCCGCAAGCGTGACCGGAACGTCAAATCCACCACACTGGCGCACGCCCGCTCTGATGGACGCGCGCACCCGCGATGGGCTGGTGACGGATTTCGAGCCGTTCGTCGCCGGGCTCCGGTTGCCCGACCCCGATGATCGTCACGTGCTCGCGGCTGCGATCAAGGGGCGCGCCGATCTCATCGTCACCGTCGACCTCAGGCACCTCCCCGCCGCTCAACGCGCTCGATGGGGACTTGAAGCGCTCCATCCGGACGATTTCTCGATCCACCCGTTTCACTTGAACCAGCCCGTCTTTCTCCAGGCCGTGCGAACCGTGCGTTTGCGTCCGAGGAACCCGCCGACGTCGGTCGAGGATTATCTCGGCACGCTGCGTATCTAAGGTCTGCTCGCGGCGGTCAACGAACTCGAACCGTTCGACCGGTTCATCTGACGGCCGCCGGCGGCTCGCCGGACCAGCGGCGCGGTCAGGCGCGTGGTACGGAGCCGGGGCCCCGATGGCCCGCCGCCGATCACCAAGTGTTCAAACGCATGGCGTATTAAACCGTATTCCGCTCGACCGACGAACGATTTCTTATCCGGTCATCGGGGCCGCCGGCGAAGGCGCGGCAACGGTCGCGCCGACCGACCGCAAGCGCGGCGATCGGCCCTGCGGTGCGCCGACAGAAACGCGGCCGAGCAAGGAGCGAGGCGATGGAAGCCATGACGCGCAGGCAATTCGGGCTGGCATGTGCGGTGGGAATTGCCGGCGCCGCCGCCGCCCAGGCTCAGCCGCAACCCGTCTGGACGGTTCGATTGCCCGACGGCAGTCAGGCGCCGGCGCTCGGCATGGGTTCCTGGCACCTCGGCCAGGGGCGCCGGCCGGCGGCGCAGGAGGAAGAGGCGCTGCGGACGGGTCTTTCCCTCGGCATGACCTTGATCGACACGGCCGAAATATACGGCGGCGGAAGTGCGGAGAAACTGGTCGGACGGGTCATCGCCGGCCAGCGCGACCGGGTCTTCCTGGTTTCCAAAGTCCATCCGACCCATGCGACCAGTGCGGCCGGCATCCGCCGGTCCTGTGCCGACAGCCTGGCCCGTCTCGGCACGGATCATCTCGATCTCTACCTGCTTCATTGGCGCGGCGCGGCCCGGGATCTCCGTCCGGTGGTCGACACCTTCGAGGCCCTGCGCGCCGAACGCCGCATCAGGCACTGGGGCGTCTCCAACTTCGGCGTCGCCGACATGGACGAACTGCATGCCGCCGGCGGCGCCGCCTGCGCCACCAATCAGGTCCGCTACAGTCTGGCGGCCCGGGGCATCGAAGCCGGCCTGGTGCCGTGGAGCGAACAACACCGCATGCCGCTGATGGCCTATTCGCCGCTCGGCACCGGCAGCAGCCGGCTGCTGCGCGACCCGGCCCTGGCCAAGGTCGCGACGCGCAAGGGCGTGACCCCCGCCGCGGTGGCGATCGCCTGGACCATGCGCAACCGCCACACCATCTCGATCCCCGAGTCGGGCGCGGTCGCCCACATCCGGGAGAACGCCGCGGCGATGAACCTCGCCCTCGACCCCCGGGATCTCGCCGACCTCGACGCCGCGTTCCCGGCATAGGTGCAGGGCCTCGGGGCGAGGCGGTACCCCATCTGCGCAGTTGGATCTCAACGCCGACCAATAGGCGACGGTGGACGTACTCCACCCCGGCGTTTGATTTTTGCGGCGACTCGGAAAATGTCAGGCATATTTATTCGATCTTCGGCGCGAAATTCGATGACGCCTATGTTCTTTAGTGAAGCCAGTAGGGTGCGCTCCGGGTGAAGTGTCTCATCTTCCAATTCCACGGGCCCTAGGCTGTTTATAGATTTCATTTTTTGAATGGTATTGCGTTCTTTCCACCGTTCCACAAAAACATTTGGAGTGCAGGGGACTTCCAAGCCTTCGAGCGCGTTAATCGCGTCAACTATCCAAAGGTAATCCTCTTTCAATTCCGAAAGCCTTACGTCGGACGCCTCTTGTACACCGTAGCGTATCCCCAAGTAGTCAATAGCCGCGCTTGAGGGTTGTGGGTCGTGCATTGAGGCTCGTTGGAGCGCAATTAAGAAGCTCCTCGGACTAGTCTCGCCAAAGGCGTCAGCCAAATGGTCGTGAACCCAAGAGTAGGTCCGACCTCTGCGGCGGTCGGCGCCCATGAATTCGCCGGCTATGTCGTAGAAGACGCTCGCTTGTTTGTCTTCGTCATTCTTCAGCTCCACCGGAAATTGGCGCAAGCGCGGTCTATTTAGGAGCCCACAAAAGGCGGAGCAAGATTGCGAATTTCCCCACAATTTTTGAAATAATAATCCGTAAAGATCGCGTCGACGCCATACCAGATATACTTTCTCCGCGCGCAGCTTCGAGGCGTCAGCGAAGCGAAAAAGGGTATCGTCGTTGGCTTGATCCGACCTCATGAATATTTTCAACTTAATGGACCTGAATGCTCGAACATCCAGAGCCATTCGCAATAGGCCAACGGTCAATTTCCTAATCGCATCCCAGTCTCGCCCCAGGCGATCGAGTGCATCAAACAGCAATAGAAAAATACCATTGCTCTCCGCAATTCGACGGTCGGCCTCTCTCAACTCGGATTCAAAATTCTCGATATCGTTTTTTATGGAGTCGGTGGTCTCGGAAAGTCCTTCGCTCAACCGTTCGCCGTTGGAAAACCGCAGTGAGCGCAACAGCACTGCCCGCCATACGTCTTCCGGATCATATCCTTTCTCCAGCAAGTCTCTAAGCAATGCCGGGGAGGGGGCGGCGCCGTCAACTTGTCCAGCCCCTTCGTGGAAACCTAAAACCACCTGCAAATTCTCGAGCTTCAGTCGAGGATAAAATGGTGCTACATGCTGGCGTGTCGCGTTGTCGGCGAGAACGCTTGACCAAAAGCTCTTTCCCACCCCCCGATTTCCAACCACCAGGGAGCGCCTTGGATCGAGAGCGCTGCTGTGAGTTTCCGGGGCGTATATCTCTTCAGGGTCCGGAGGGGTCGCTGCCATATGCGATCCTCCAGGTGAAAATTGTGCGAGCGCGGCACGGATAGATGTGTGGTCGTATTTCACCATCGCTTATTTCACCAAGTTGATCCGATCGCTCAAATGCGTCAAAAAATTGCCGAAAGTTCGTTCAAACAGCACCGGAGCCAGTTGATCTACATTTGCGAGAGGGTTGAATTCAAAATAATTAGCGTCGTCTAGAATAATCCACGGACTATGAGGAGCCTCTCGGTCGTCGATATCGAAGTTGAAGGCTTCGCCTGTTTCGTCAACCTCGTAAAGCGTTTCGGCAAAAAGTTCGAACGATCTGTCGCGAAAATGTTTCCAAGAATCAGAGTTCGCCGGCGCTTTGGCATGGATCATCTTCAGGCTGAAGCGCCAATCGTTCGCTGCGCTCAAGCCGGGATTGAATGATGCCATGTGCGAAAGCAGATAGCGGTATCCTTCGAACGTTTGAGGGGTATTAATCCCAAACAGCAAGACTTCTGCCCCAAGACCCAGAATAGCGGCAGCAGTCGATTCGTTGAGTCCTGCTCGCACGTCTACAAATATGACATTATAGCGTTCCATTTGTGAAGCGGCGGTGAGTAGATCGCGGGTCTGTTCCAGGAATGTTTTTGATACATTGTCCGGATGAGTGTTGTCGAGGTATGCGCGCGACAGCTTTCCGAGCACGTTTTGTGGATGGTCTTTGCTCCGACGCCCGTTGGCGGGGATGACATGTACAATTCCTCGGCCCCGAGTCAGGGGGCTCACGCCGACAAGATTTTCGAGGAAATTGTCCGACAAAGACGATTGAAAGCCGTTCTCGACGAAAAAATCGAGCGCGCCGAAATCCGGCTCCGAGTCGGCATCCAATAGCATGGATCCGATCCCTGGAGCCTCGAGGTCCAGGTCGATCGCGAGGATGTTCTGGTTTGCGGATGCGAATGCCGATGCGGCGACGGCAAGACAAGTGGAACGCCCCACGCCGCCTTTGTTGCTGGCGAAGACGATTATCGGGGGGAGCCCGGCGATTGCTTCACGGGGGGGCGAAAGCCAGTCTTGTCCAACAATTCGCCTTTCGATCACGCGCACGAAGCCGGTAAAAGAAGAATGCTTAACGAACTCCAGGCGGCCGATGTCCGCTTGCGAAAGGGACTGGTCCAGCAGTTCGTCGGGCGTCGCTACTGCGTCTTCCGCGCTTGCAACGTATGGATACAGCGTCGCGACCTCTGTGGAGAGCGCACGACGCAATTCGTGCGAGAGCGGTTGTCTCAGAACAAACGTCAACTGTCCTGTGGCATCGCGCAATACAGCATTGTTGAGCAGCGCATCCTGGCCGAGGATGCGCTGCACAATGTTGGCGAGCAAGGGCAGAGAATCGTCGTAGTATATGGTCATTTGGGCGCTCGATCGGGGTGAATGCGGCGCATATTATGACGACAACCGAAACTAGCTCGCGTTTCCATTTGCTGCCGCCGGGCTGCGCAGCCTCAAGTTGACGATTCTGAAGGCGGATGCGGTGGAATTGCGCCACTGTTCGTAAGTAGGTTTGGACACGTGGCCGTCCGCCTCGTAACGGTTGTTGACGTTCCAATCGGCAAAAAAGCCGTGTTTACCGACGATGGCGAACAACTGCCCACGCGTGTTCCGGCCCTGCAAAATCCGTCGAATCTCTCCTTTTACCCGCGGTAAATGTCCGTCAATTTCCCTGTTTTTTGGAACGGTAAAGCCTTGGGCACCATGCTTCAGCGCGCACTCGGCGGCCAATCCGATGAGGTGACCCGCACCATCGTACCGACCAGCTTCCGCGAGGGCTTCTGCGTCGGCAAAATGTCGTAAAGCGGCCTGCTCGTAATTCCGTGCCATGGCATCCCCGATACGCGAAGCATGATAAGCTCAGTTCCTCGCCCTCACACCCGTTCGACGAAACTGTCCACCACCCGTTTTTCGCCGGCCTTGTCGAATGCAATCGTGAGTTTGTTGCCGTCGACCGCCGTCACGTTGCCGTTGCCGAACTTCTGGTGGAACACCCGGTCGCCGACCGCGAATGCCGAGGCGGTGCCGGTCGACTTCGCCACCAACTCGCCCTCGATGGTCAGCGGGCCACCACGGGGTGCGGTGCGGCCCGCGGCCCGGGGGGCCGGCACCCGGGGGGCCGGCACGGGTGACCAGGATCGCGTCTGGTCCTCGTCTTCCGCGGCCGGCGCGAAATCCCGGCGCAGTTGCGCGCGCTGCCAGCCGGGGGTGGCGTAGCTCGACCCGAACGCGGCGGCCTTGTCGAAGCGCGATTCGCCGAAGCCGCCGTATCCGGACATGCCGCCGACCCCGCTCGCCTCGACCACGTCGACGTCGGCGGCAGGCAGCTCGTCGATGAAACGCGACGGCGTGGTCGACGACCAGCTGCCGTAGATGCGCCGGTTGGCGACGAAAAAGATGCCGGCGCGCCGGCGCGCCCGGGTCAGCCCGACATGGGCGAGACGGCGCTCCTCCTCCAGGCCGGCGCGGCCCTGCTCGTCGAGCGAGCGCTGGTGCGGCAGCAGGCCCTCCTCCCAGCCGGGCAGGAACACGGTGTCGAACTCCAGGCCCTTGGCCGAGTGCAGCGTCATCACCGACACCGCCTCGGCGCCGTCGCCGCGGTCGGTGTCCATCACCAGCGCGATGTGCTCGAGGAACCCCTGCAGGTTGTCGAACTCCTCCATCGAGCGGATCAGCTCCTTGAGGTTTTCCAGCCGCCCGGCGGCGTCGGCGGAGCGGTCCTTCTGCCACATCTCGGTATAGCCGCTTTCGTCGAGAATGATCTCGGCCAGCTCGGTGTGGGGCAGGGCGTCGCGCTGCGTCCGCCAGCGGTCGACCATGGCGACGAAGTCGCGCAAGGTCGCGCGCGGCCTGGGCTTGAGTTCGTCGGTCGAAACCAGCGCCCGCGTCGCCTCGAGCAGCGACCAGCGTCGCGTCCGGGCGTGATCGTGCAGCACCTTCAGGGTGGCGTCGCCCAGGCCGCGCTTGGGCACGTTGACGATGCGCTCGAACGCCAGGTCGTCGGCGCCCTGGTTGACCAGCCGCAGATAGGCCAGCGCGTCGCGGATCTCGGCGCGCTCATAAAAGCGCGGGCCGCCGATCACCCGGTAGGGCAGCCCCATGGTGACGAAGCGATCCTCGAACTCGCGCATCTGGAACGAGGCGCGCACCAGGATCGCCATTTCATCGAGCGAATGCCCGTCGCGTTGCAGCGCCTCGATCTCCTCGCCGATGACCCGCGCCTCCTCCTCGGAATCCCACGCGGCGACGACCCGGACCTTGTCGCCGGCCTCGCCCTCGGTGTGCAGCGTCTTGCCCAACCGGCCTTCGTTGTGGGCGATCAGATGGGCGGCGGCCGCCAGGATGTGCCCGGTCGAGCGATAGTTGCGCTCCAGCCGGATGATCCGGGCGCCGGGAAAATCGTGATCGAAGCGCAGGATGTTGTCGACCTCGGCGCCGCGCCAGCCGTAGATCGACTGGTCGTCGTCGCCGACGCAGCAGAGATTTCTGGTCGCCGGACTGGTCGGTGCCGGCAGAGTCGGCGCGTCCGCATCCGCGCTGCCATCGT
>JAVBUK010000452.1:0-2877 GCA_031555345.1 Xanthobacteraceae bacterium
CTGCGCGATCCGGACTATCTCCGGCTCAAGGTCCTCACCTGCACGCTTCCGGCGCTATGATGGCCTCGTATCACCCACTCGATTCCCGGAAGACCCTGTAATGTTGACGATTGATTTTTGTCGCGCGGCGATCTTTGTCGCAGACTGGAAATTTTCCTCCGAGTCCAGGAGAGGCTTCGATGAAGCGTTTGTTGACGATCTGCACCGTCGCGTTGCTGGCGGCGGGCCCGGCGGCCTTGGCGCAGCAGTCGCAGCCGGATTTCGACGACGGCAAGGGGAAACCGTTCGTGTCCGTTCCGCACGTGGTGAAGTCGACCGGCGACGTGATGAAGGACTGGGCCCAGAGCCGGCACGCCAAGTCGTTTCAGAAGAATTTCATCGTTCCGTTCAAGGATGGCGGGTTCATGGAGGCGAACTGCTTTTTGCAGTGCCATTCCAGCGTGAAAATTCTGCAGGACAAGGACGCCCAGCCGCAGGATTTCGTCAAGGGCGCCAAGTACGACAAGCAGCGGTACGGTTTGACCTGTGCCGTCTGTCACGAAATGACGGTCGAGGAGCCCGGGATCAAGACCCGCAACGCGGGCTGGGAGAAATGCACGACCTGCCATTTCGCCGAACACCGCAATGCCGGTGTGTTCGTGCATCACGCGTCCAAGGAGATGTTCTTCGGCTACAAGCTCGGCGACGTCGAGATGAAGCCGAACACCCACAGTACGGTTCCGGGCATGGACTGCACGTCGTGCCACAAGGTCACGGCGACCGACCACACCTTCATGCCGGAACGCGACTTGAAGAAGCTGTTCGACCAGCCGCTGTGCAAGACCTGCCACGCCGATCCGGTCAAGTGGGCGCGCGACACCGAAAAGAAGCTGGCGGCGTTCAAGAAGCGGATCGACACCCTCTACACCGGGGAATTCAAACCGATCCTGAACGCGGCCGCGGTGGTGGGGCGCCTGAAGGAGGGCAAGCCGGCGGACGCCGACGCGTTCATCAAGGACTACAAGGCGGTGATGGCCCAGTTCAGCATCGTGCAGCGGGAGCGGGCCTACGGCCTGCACAACTTCGCCACCGCGCAGACGCTGCTCGACTATTCGGAGCCGCGAATCCACGACATCACCAGGAAGTACGCCGACATCATCAAGAAGTACGGCACCGGCAACCGGGACTTCTGACCGCCGCGGGCGGCCGGCCGCGAAACGCGACTGCGGGGCCTCCGGCCCCGCATTTTTCATATGAGCCCAGCGCAGCACACGTGCGCAAGGCATCACGGCGTGGTCGCGAACGGACACCGTGCCTGTGCGCAACGTGGGTGGCCGTCGATTCCAACCCGTCGTCGTGCGCACCGGCGGTCGCCGAACAGCATCTACGTATTTTTACTATGGCCGCAACAGTCGGCAGATCGGTAGAACCTGGACCTTGCCGGCTGACGATGGTTCGGCCAACAGTTCACCACTCCGCGCCGGCAATCACGCGCGATCGAGAAGGGGCGAAACCATGCCGAAACAGCCGTTAACGCGCATCGGGCGGCGCGCTTTTATGACCGGCGGCGCTTTGCTGGGGGCGAGCGGTGTCGCCGCGGCTGCCGCCGGCAAGCAGGCCCGACGATGGGACCAAACCTATGACGTCATCATCGTCGGCAGCGGGCTTGCCGCGACGGTTTCGGCTTTGGCGGCGATGAAGCAGGGCGCGCGGGTCGTCATGCTGGAGAAGATGCCGGTCGCCGGCGGAGCATCGGCGATCAGCAGCGGCACCATTCCGTTCCCCGGCACTCCGCAGCAGGCCAAGCGCAACATCCAGGATTCCGCCGATCTGTTCTATTCCGATCTGGTAAAGTCGGGCGGCGGCTATGCGCACCCGCAGTTGATGCGAGCCTTGGCGCAAGGGGCGCATGAAGCCTACGAGTTCGTGATATCTCATGGTGGGATGTTCGAAGACTACCTGCTCGAGTTTCCGGGCCACAGCGTGCCGCGCGTGCTGCAGTGTAAAGACGGGTGCGCCCGCGGGGTGCTGTTGCCATTACGTGATGCCTATCTCGAGGCCGGCGGCCGGATCGTGACGCGTTGTCGGGTCGACGAGATCGTGTTCGAGCGCGGCCAAGTGGTCGGGGTGAGGGTGCGGGAAAACTATCGGTTCGACCGGATGCTCGCCTCCGACGACATCGAGAACAAATCCGGGGACACCCGGTTTTATCGCGCCCGGCGCGGCGTGATCTGCGCCGGTGGCAGTTTCATCGCCGACCGCGAGTTCCGCGCCCAGGAAAATCCGCGGCTGCGCAACGTCTTCACCTCGCATCCGGAGGGCGCGACCGCCGGATGCGTGCGGCTGTTGACCGAGGCGGGCGCGCGCTTCGTGCACATGTCGTTCTTCCGCCCGGCGTTTCCCCAGGCGTTCGACATGATGCGCGGCATGATGATCGACCCGACGACCGGCAAGCGCTTCACCCGCGAGAACGGCGACCGCATGGCGATCTTCGCCGCCGCCATGGAGGTGCTCGATCGCAACGGGCGGGTGGTGCCGATCTCGATTTTCGATTCGCGTGTCCAAGCGTTCGCCGCTGACAAGGACCGGCTTGAGCGCAACATCAAGATCGGTCGCGCGTCGGTGCATGACACCATCGAAAGCGTCGCCGGGCGTTACCAGATTCCGCTGGCGGCGCTGCAAGACAGCATAGCCCGGTTCAACCGCTACGCGGCCGACGGCAAGGATCCGGAGTTCGGGCGCACGTTCGAGAACGCACGCGGGCTCGGGATCGAGAAGCCGCCGTACTACGTCGTTCAGGTGCGGCCGGACGTGAACAACACCATGGGGGGCGCGCTCACCAATGCCCAGGCGGAAGTCGTCAGTCTGAGAACCAATCAGCCGATTTCCGGGCTCTAT
>JAVBUK010000001.1:0-5670 GCA_031555345.1 Xanthobacteraceae bacterium
CATGCTGATGCTCGGCGCCGCCGAACGATTCGTCCATTTCGCCCTGTTCGAGGGCCCGTTGTTGTCGCCGCTCGACTATCTGGTCGACGGCGCGATCGCGATGGGGTTCGCCTGCGCCGGGTTCCGCCTGACCCGCAAACGCCAGTTCGCGCGCCAGTACGGCTTCCTGAACCCGGGCTGACCGTCCCGGCACATCGGACGGCCGACGCGCTTCTGGCGTGACTTTTGCCGCATTTTTCGTATCAATGACGAAAAGTATTGTTTGAATCCGGCATCCGACAAGACCGTCGCCGGCGAACCGAGGGGAGACGCTCATGAGAACCCTGATGACGGGGGCCCTGACCACGCTGGGCCTTGCCACCACCCTGGCGATTGCGGCGGTCGGATCTGCCGCCGCCGAAGTGAAGATCGCGGTTGGCGCCCCGCTGACCGGCCCGAACGCCGCCACCGGCGCGCAATTCAAGAACGGTGCCGACCAGGCGGTCGCCGACATCAACGCGGCCGGCGGCATCCTCGGCCAGAAGGTCGTGATCTCCTATGGCGACGACGCCTCCGATCCCAAGCAGGGTGTCTCGGTCGCCAACAAGTTGGCGGCCGACGGCGTCAAGTTCGTGATCGGCCACTACAACTCGGGCATCACCATCCCGGCGTCGGAAATCTATCAGGAGAACGGCATCCTGCAGATCTCGCCCGGATCGACCAATCCGAACGTCACCGACCGCAGACTGTGGAACGTGTTTCGCACCTGCGGCCGCGACGACCAGCAGGGCCAGGTCGCCGGCGCGTACATTCTCGAGCGCTTCAACGGCAAGAAGATCGCCATCGTCCACGACAAGACGACCTACGGCAAAGGCCTTGCCGACGAGACCCGCAAGACGATGGTCAAGGGTGGCATGCGCGACGTGCTGTACGAGGGCATCAACACCGGCGACAAGGACTTTTCCGCGCTGGTGTCGAAAATCAAGCAGTCGGGCGCCGATCTGGTCTATTGGGGCGGCCTCTACACCGAAGGCGGCCAGATCGTGCGCCAGATGCGCGATCAGGGCGTCAAGGCGCCGCTGATGGGCGGCGACGGCATCACCTCCGATGAATTCGCCGCGGTGGCCGGTCCGGGGGTCGAGGGCACGCTGATGACCTACGGCCCCGATCCGCGCAAGCGGCCGGAAGCAAAGGCGGTCGTCGAAAAGTTCCGCGCCAACAACTTCGAGCCGGAATCCTACACCCTCTACAGCTACGCCGCCGTGCAGGTGATCAAGCAGGCGGCCGAGACCGCCCGCTCGCTCGACCCCAAAAAAGTCGCCGAAAAGATGCGCTCGGGCATGAAGTTCAGTACCGTGCTCGGCGAACTCTCGTTCGACCAGAAGGGCGACATCACCAATCTCGACTTCGTGATGTACATCTGGAGGAAGGGCCCGGACGGCAAGATCACCTATTCGCAGATCGAGTAGGACGGCTGATCGCACAGGACGGCAGCGAACGGCCGAAGCCGCCATCCGCGGATCGCATGATCAGGCGGATGGCGGGCGAGACCGCGGGGCCACACGCCGGCAACGCGGGCGCTACCCGATCCGGCCCAGCGCCGGGAACCATTCGAGCAGCCAAAAGCTCGCCTCGGTGACCAGGCCGGTCAGGAACGCGACGCCGGTCAGCACCAGCAGGGCGCCCATCACCTTCTCGACCCGGTCGAGATGGCGCTTGAAACGGGCGATGAAGGCGGTCATCGGCCCGATCGCAAAGGCCGCGGCGACAAACGGAATCCCCAGGCCGACAGAATAAACCGCCAACAGCAGCGCGCCGGTGGCCACCGTGTCCCTGGAGGCCGCGACGGCCAGAATGGCGGCGAGGATCGGCCCGATGCAGGGCGTCCATCCGAACGCAAACGCCAGCCCCATGACGTAGGCGCCCCACAGGCCGACCGGCTTGGTCATCTCGGCGCGCTTTTCGCGCATCAGCAGCGCAATCCGGGTGAGGCCGAGGAAATGCAACCCCATCACGATGATGACGACGCCGGCCGCGGTGGCCAGCACCCCCGAATAGGACCGCACCAGGGCGCCGAGCGCGCTCGCGCTCGCCCCGAAGGCGATGAACACGGTCGAAAACCCGGCGACGAACAGCAATGCGGCGAGCACCGGGGCTTGCCGGGTGTGCGCCGGCGCATCCGCCCCGGCGAAGCGCTCCAGCGATGCCCCCGCCAGGTAAACAAGGTATGGCGGCACCAGCGGCAGAACGCACGGAGACAGAAAGCTCAGTAATCCCGCAAACAGCGCAGCGGCGAAAGAAACGTTGGTTCCCATGCGCCCTACATGCGGGTATGCGAGGGATCGTGCAAGCCGTTCATGGCAAGCCGTTCCGGCAGGCCGTTCTGGCAGGCCCGTTCATGCGTTGCGATACGGGCTCGGCGGGCCTAAGTAACCAGAGATTCGCGTCTGCAAACATGCGTCATTGATTTTTCTGCCGTTGATGCCGGCCAGAAAGCCCCCGGACCGGCTCGCTTGTTCTGGACACCCGGGGCCGGATCGACTGCCGTGTTGCGATGCCTGCCCATCATCGGCCTGTTCGGCAGCGGCGCCAAGCTGACGCCCGAACGCGCCACCCTCGCCCATGACGTCGGCGTGCTCGTCGCCCGCCTGGGCGCCCACCTGCTCACCGGCGCGAGCTATGCCGTCACCGAAGCGGCCGCCGAGGGCTTCACCTCGGTGAAACGCCGGCGCGGCGTCTGCATCGGCACCGTCGCGCGCGACACCGCGGGCGCGTTCGACAAGGCCAACGGCGGTGCTGACGGCACCCCTTACCCCAACCGCTACATCGAACTGGCGATGATCACCACCGTTCCCGACGTCGAGAAGGCGCAGGACGACGCCGGCCGCAACCGGCTCAACGTGCTGACCTCGAACGTCATCATCGCCCTGCCGGGCACCACCGGCACACGCAACGAACTGCTGACGGCAGCGACCTGCGACGGCGACGGCATCCGATCGCCCGCCAACCGCCGGACCATCCTGGTCGGCCCGTCCGAGGATTTTCCGCACGAGCTGCGTGAGCTGTTCTTGCAGGTGCCGAACGCGGAAGCCGCCGAGGCACTGGTGTGCCACCTGCTGTCGCAGCGGGGCTTTTTGGTCGAGAAGCTGCCGGTTTGACGAAATCCGGCCGGCCCGAAGGCTCGGACCGGCCGGATGTCACCACGAGGCGGCGGCGAGCGACTACGGCGTTTCGAGGCCGAGCCGCTTGATCAACTCGCCCTTGAACTTGTAGTCGGCGACCACGCGTTCGCGGAACTTCGCGCCGTCGAGATAATCGATCACTTGGCCGGCATTGTGGGTGGTGCGGATGACGGATTCACTGCGCACCGCCGCCGCACACGTGCGTTCGAGCGTCTCGCGCACGTTCGGCGCCAGGCCCTTGGGGGCAAACAGGCCGTTGAGGCCCTGGACCATGGGGGTGGTCACGCCCAGTTCCTTCACGGTCGGGACGTCCGGCAGGCTCGCCTGCCGCCGATCGGAAAACACCGCCAGGACGCGGACGTTCTGGTCGCGCACGGATGCGACCGCCAGCACGCCGAAGTCGATGTCGCCCTTGAGCAGCACCGGCAGAGCGGCGGCGTCGCCGCGGAACGGCACGTGCTGCAGATTGAGCTTGAGGGCCTCGGCCATCGTCTCCGCCGACAGGTGGCCGATCGATCCCACGCCGGGGCTGCCGTAGTTCAGCTTGACCGGACTGGCGGCCGCGGCGGCGATGAATTCCTTGGCGGTGGTGAACTTGCTGTTCTTGCTGACGACGACCGCGAACACGTTCTCGAAATACTGGCAGATGTATTCGAACGAGTCGGCGTCGTAGCGCACGCCCTTGATCAGGTAGGGCGCATTGGTGATCGGCGTGGCGGGGCCGCCCCCCAGCATGTAGCCGTCGGTCGGCGCCAGAGCGAGCTGGCGAAAGCCCAGAGTGCCGGCAGCACCGTCACGGTTGGAGACATAGACGTTCTGCTTGAGCTGTTCCGTCATCGCTTGCGCCATGCCGCGCGCCACAATGTCGACACTGCCGCCCGCGGTCCAAGGAACGACGAGTTCGATCGGGCGTGTAGGCCAGGTTTGCGCGACCGCCGCCGGTGCGGTGGCGATCCACGCCAGTCCGGCGATCCAGGCAAGAGCGGTCACGGCACGTGTTGTCGGCATGCTGCTGATTCCCCAGTACGCGGCACAGCCGGCCCGATGAATCGAACCCGACCGCCGCCGGGCTGGTCATAGACGGCACCGATGGCGGTGGCCAAGCGGTTTGGTGCGGCATTCGGCGGATTCGGTGCCGCAGTGCGGTGTTCGCTCACATGCGCTGGATGATAGTCTCGAGGCTCGCCCCAGGAGCCACATGACGGAGTGCCATGATGCCGCGTCTCGTCGACATCTCCATGTATCTCGAAAACGACATTCCGAGTGATCCGCCGGTGGCTCGCCCGCGGCTCGACTATCTCGATCACGACCGGACGATCGACCGCATCCGCGGTTTCTTCCCCGGGCTGCAGCGGGACGAACTGCCGGACAGCGCCGGCTGGGCGCTGGAAAAGGTCGAGATCACCACCCACAACGGCACCCACCTGGATGCCCCGTATCATTTCCATCCGACCATGGACCACGCGTTCGGCCCGCCCAAACCGGCGATGACGATCGACGAGATTCCGCTCGAATGGTGCTGGCAACCGGGCGTGAAACTCGACTTCCGCCACCTGGCGGACGGCTACGTGGCGACCGCCGCCGACGTCGAAGCCGAACTGCAGCGCATCGGACACCAACTGGCGCCGCTGGAGATCGTGCTGGTCAATACGCGCGCCGCACGGATGTACGGCACACCCGACTATGTCGACTCGGGGTGCGGCATAGGGCGCGAAGCCACCCTCTACCTGCTGGAGCGCGGCGTGCGGGTGACCGGTACCGACGCCTGGAGCTGGGATGCACCCTTCAGCTTCACCCAGCGCCGCTATGCCGAGACCCGGAATGCGGCCATCATCTGGGAAGGGCACAAGGCCGGGCGCGATATCGGCTACTGCCATCTCGAGAAGCTGAGCAATCTCGAGGCGCTTCCGCCGACCGGGTTCCGGGTCTGCTGCTTCCCGGTCAAGGTGCGCAAAGGCTCCGCCGGCTGGACACGCGCCGTGGCGATCCTCGACGACTGAGACGCCCGCCGGACATCGCCGAAGCTTCGGCGATCTCGGCATTCCGGAGTCGGGGCCGGATGGACGACCGGCGAAAGATCACATCCGAAGCGCCGCCCCCCGGTGCCCGACACCGATGGCATCCATCGCCGCGTTCCTCTATGAGATTACGACGACAACCGGAGCAGACCGAGATTTCGACGGGCCTCATCACCGATGTCGCCGGCGTCAAGGTGGGACACGCGCAGGACGCGCGGATCGCCACCGGCACCACGGTCGTGCTGTTCGATCAACCGGCCGTCGCCGCCGTCGATTTACGCGGCGGCGGAACCGGCACACGCGAGACCGCGCTGCTCGACCCGGCGATGACGGTCGAGCGCATCGACGCCATCTTCCTGTCCGGCGGCTCGGCCTTCGGTCTCGACGCCGGCGGCGGCGTCCAGGCGTTCTTGCGCGAGCACGACCGCGGCTATCGGGTCGGCGCCGCGCGGGTGCCAATCGTCCCGGGAGCCATCCTGTTCGACCTGCTC
>JAVBUK010000071.1:0-4610 GCA_031555345.1 Xanthobacteraceae bacterium
ACTTGCCGCAGCGCAGGTAGAAGTAGGCGCGCACCAGATAGTCGACGGCGTCCGCGGGCTGGGTGAGCAGTGCCGCCGTCAAATCGGCCTCCGCACGGTCGAAGTCCTTGGCCGTTTCAAAAATTGCGGCCCGCGCCCTGAAAGCCGCCCGGCGTTGTTCGGGCGCCGCCGCGTCGCCCTGGCTCAGGGTGTGATCGTAAGGTCTCGTCAAGGCCGCGAGCGGGCTGGTCGGCTGGCCTCGCCTGACGTCTTGCATCAGACGGCTGAGCTTTTCCGACAGGCTGGACTGGGGTTGTGCCGGGGTCGGGAGGACAGCCAGAAACGACCCGACGAGCGCGGTTGCGATCAGTTCCCTGCCCAAAGCACTTGCCATGGCGGCGTACTCCGCTCGCGTGCCCAAGCTCGCGTTCCCAAGCTCGCGTGCCCAGGCCCGATGACACTTTACGCGAAGGAAATGAGCGGGCGCCTGCCGCCACACCCGGCATTTTATTCGAACTTGTCGAAACTTGCGGGACCTGCCTCAACCTATCGCCAATGCAGGATGGGCCGGCCGATCGGCAACCCGGTGTAGTTCTCCGCCAGCGTCGTCGCCGCCGCCGTCGAACTGCACACATAGGCGAGTTCCGCCTCCTGGCGACGGCGATCGAACGCAGTCGTGTCGGGAAAGCCGTGCAGCATCTGCGTCATCCACCAGGAGAAGCGCTGCACTTTCCAGACGCGGTCGAGGCAGGTTTGCGAATAGCGATCGAGCCCCTCGCTGCGGCCGGTCTGGAAGAACGCGGCGATGGCGCCCGCCAGAACCAACACGTCCGCCAGGGCGAGATTCATGCCCTTGGCTCCGGTCGGCGGAACGATATGGGCGGCGTCGCCGGCCAGGAACAGCCGGCCGTACTGCATCGGCTCGGCCACGAAACTGCGCATCGGCGTGATGCTCTTCTGCAGGATCCTGCCCTGCCGGAGCGCCCGAACGCCCCCGAGCCGAAGGTGAAGCTCGTCCCATATGCGGGCTTCCGGCCAGTTTTCGATCGCCTCGTCGGGGGTGACCTGAAGGTACAGCCGCGCCAGGCTCGGCGAGCGCATGGCGAACAGCGCAAACCCGCGATGATGGTAGCTGTAGATCAGTTCGTCGTCCGGCGGCGGCGACTCGGACAGAATGCCGAGCCAACCCAAAGGATAGTCGCGCTCGAAAGTGGTCAGTACGCCAGGGGGAATACCGGGCCGGCAGATCCCGTGAAACCCGTCGCATCCGCCGACGAAATCGCAGGCGACCTGGCGCAGTTCACCGTGCCGGCGAAAGCTGATCTTGGGTTCGGCCGTGTCGAGGTCGTGCACCCGAACCTCCTCCACGTCGAAATGGATCGGGACGCCGTCGGCCAGGAGCCTGGCGACGAGGTCCTTCACGACTTCCTGCTGGCCATAGACGACGACGCCCTTGTCCACGAGTTTACGGAAGTCGAGGCGATGGGCCTGCCCGGCGAAAGCGAGGTGAATGCCGCTGTGGACCATTCCCTCGCGGTTCATGCGCTCGCCCACGCCGGCCTCGACCAGGAGATCGCTCACCCATTGCTCCAGCAACCCGGCGCGAACGCGGCGCTCGATATACGCGCGGCTGCGGCTCTCCAGGACGATTGCGTCGATTCCGGCACGCCGCAACAGCAGCGCCAGCATGAGCCCGGCCGGCCCCGCGCCGATTATTCCGACTTGGGTGCGCATCAAAACCCTCCCTGACGACGTTGTTTTTGCTCCCGATCGTTGTCGGGACCGCTGCTTTAGGCCGATCGGGCGACATCGGGCCGGCGAAAAGAGACAGAACCCGGAAAAGCTTGAACCAAATCTCGCCTCCGACCCACGGGACACCTCGCGCTCGATCGTGAACGGCGGGCGGTGATCGCGCTCACCGTGATCCGGGGAATGGATCGGCCGATCTTCATGTGATGGAATACCAGCATCGTTGCCGAACGGCCAACCGAAGCGCTACAACGGCTGGTAGCACCCCGAACCCGATGGACGGCAAAAGCGCTCCCGACCCGGCGGTCGACGACGACGGAACCTCCGGAAGATCCCGGATGGACCGCCCCGCGAGGTCGAAAATCGCGAAAAAGTCGTGACCGGGAGTTAACTTAAGGGGTACCGCACCATTGACTTTCGCGTTCGCGTCACTATGTTTCCGGGCGAACGGTTCGATCAAAACATCAACCGCCCTTTCCCGCGCACATTCGTCGATGTCCAGAGTAGCCGGCGCGGCTCGAATGCCCGGGCGGTTGCGCCATTGAGGGGTTATGTCCTTTTCCCATCTCGGCCTGTCCGACAAAGTCCTCTCCGCCGTCGCAGCGACCGGATACGTCGCCCCTACCCCCATCCAAGACCAAGCGATTCCCCACGTGCTCGCCCGGCGGGACGTTCTCGGCATCGCCCAGACCGGAACCGGCAAGACCGCGGCGTTCGTATTGCCGATGCTGACGATGTTGGAGCAGGGCCGCGCCCGCGCCCGCATGCCGCGCACCCTCATCCTGGAACCGACGCGCGAACTCGCCGCCCAGGTCGAAGAGAGTTTCATCAAGTACGGCGCCAACCAGAAGCTCAACGTCGCATTGATCATCGGCGGCGTATCGTTCGATGACCAGGACAGCAAGCTGACCCGCGGCGTCGACGTTCTGATTGCCACGCCGGGCCGCCTGCTCGACCATCATGAGCGCGGGCGCCTGCTGCTCACCGGCGTCGAACTCCTGGTCATCGACGAGGCCGACCGCATGCTCGACATGGGGTTCATCCCCGACATCGAGCGCATCTGCAAGCTGGTGCCGTTCACCCGGCAGACCTTGTTCTTCACCGCGACGATGCCGCCGGAAATCCGCCGCATCACCGACCAGTTCCTCCACAATCCGGTCCGGGTCGAGGTTTCCCGGCCGGCGTCGACGGTCGCGACCACCACCCAGACGCTGGTGAAGTCCAGCCGCGAGCCGGGCGACAAGCGCGATACCCTGCGCCGGCTGATCCGCGCCGCCGACAACCTCAAGAACGGCATCATTTTCTGTAACCGCAAGCGCGACGTCGCGCTGCTGCACCGATCGTTGCTCAAACACGGTTTTTCGGCGGTCGCCCTGCATGGCGACATGGACCAGGCAGCCCGGACAGCCGCACTCGACCAGTTCCGGCGCAACGCGGTGTCGTTGCTGGTGGCTTCCGACGTCGCCGCGCGCGGACTCGATATTCCCGATGTCAGCCATGTGTTCAACTTCGACGTGCCGCACCACGCCGACGATTACGTTCACCGCATCGGCCGCACCGGCCGGGCCGGACGCAGCGGGCATGCGCTGACGATCGCGACCCCGTTGGACCAGAAGTCGGTCGCGGCCATCGAAAAGCTGATCGGGCAGTCCATTGCGTGGGCGGAACAACCGCCGACGATCGACGAGGAGCCGACGGTCCATCAACCACGTCGTCGCCCTCCGGCAACTGCCAAGACCGACCGGACTGCCAAGTCGGAGCGGGCCGCCAAGCCGGATCGTCCTGCCAAGCCGGATATCGCCGCCAAGGCCGCACGTCCCGCCAGGTCCGACCGCCCGGCCGAGACACCGCAACGTCAACCCGCCAAGGTGGCCTCGCTTGAAGCGGCTCGTGGGCGTTCGCAGCGCCAAACGGGGCACCACGAGGACGCCTTCGATCCCGCCCATCTGCCCGCCTTCCTGCGGCGCCCGGTGCGGATCAAGGCCTGAGAAACCAGACCCGGGAAACAAAGAGAAGTCGTGGACGACGGCTCCGTCGCACGGACCGCCGTCAGTCCGCCTCGCTCGGCTCCCGCGCCGGCGTCAACGCGACCGACTCCCCACACCCGCAGGCCGACGTCTGGTTCGGATTGTTGAACACGAACCCCGACGTCATCTTGTCGACCTTGAAGTCCATTTCCGTTCCGAGCAAAAACAGGACCGCCTTGGGGTCGACGAACAAGCGGACCCCCTTGTCCTCCACAATCTCGTCGCTCGGATCGGCCTGCTCGGCGTAGTCCATCGTGTACGACATCCCGGCACAGCCGCCGTTCTTGACGCCGACGCGAACGCCGGCGATCGGCCGCTCGGTGCTGGACAGGATGCTCTTGAGGCGGCTCGCCGCGGCGTCGGTCAAGCGCATCACCTGAGGGCGCGGCCGGGGGGTCGGCATCGTCGTCTTCCTCCATTGCTTCGGCGGCGGGCGAAAGCGCCGCCGACCTGTTTATTCTTCACCACATGTTCAGAACGAGCCGGGCCTCGTCCGACATCCGGCTCGGATCCCAGGGTGGGTCCCACACCACCGTAACGCTGACCGGCCCGACCCCCGGCAAGGCGGCGACCGCGTTCTCAACCATCTGCGGCAGCTCCTGAGCCGACGGGCAGTTCGGGGTTGTCAGCGTCATGTCGACCGCCACCGAACGGTCGTCGGCGATATCGATCTTGTAGATCAGCCCGAGTTCATAAACGTCGGACGGGATTTCCGGGTCGTAGACGGTCTTGATCGCCTGGACGATCTCGTCGGTCAGCCGGACGATCTCTTCCGCCGGCAATTCGGATGTCGCCCCGGTGGTCGCCGGGCTGGTCACCGGGTCCGGACCGGACGCCGCCGCCTGCATCTGGGTG
>JAVBUK010000091.1:0-2965 GCA_031555345.1 Xanthobacteraceae bacterium
GCCGTCTCGCGCGATTCGTCGTGGCATGGGATCGGTTGGGCGCCATGGTGGCCGACAAGGCCAAAGCGGCCGAACAAGCGGCCGCAAGGGTGTAGAGGGAGCGATGGGCGAATCCTCGATCCGCAATTTCACGGTCAACTTCGGGCCACAGCACCCGGCGGCGCACGGCGTGCTGCGCCTGGTGCTCGAACTCGATGGCGAGGTGGTCGAGCGCGCCGACCCGCATATCGGCCTGCTGCATCGCGGCACCGAAAAGCTGATCGAGTACAAGAGCTATCCGCAGGCGATTCCGTATTTCGACCGGCTCGACTATGTCGCCCCGATCAACCAGGAGCATCCGTTCTGCCTGGCGGCCGAAAAACTGCTGGGCCTGACCGTGCCGAAACGCGGGCAGCTCATCCGCGTCCTGATGTGCGAATTCGGCCGCATCCTCAACCATCTTCTGAACACGACGACGCAAGCCCTCGACCTGGGCGCGCTGACGCCGCCGTTGTGGGGGTTCGAGGAGCGCGAGATCATCCTCGGCTTCCAGGAGCGGGCGACCGGCGCGCGGTTCCATGCCAACTACTTCCGGGTCGGCGGCGTGCATCAGGACCTGCCGCAGAAACTGCTCGACGACATGGCGGCCTATTGCGACCGGTTGCCGAAGGCGCTCGACGACCTCGACACCCTGGTGACCGGAAACCGCATTTTCAAGCAGCGCATGGTCGACATCGGCGTGGTCAAGCTCGCGGACGCGTGGAAATGGGGCTTTTCCGGCCCGATGGTGCGCGGCTCGGGGGCGGCCTGGGACCTGCGCCGGGCGCAACCCTACGAATGCTATTCCGAGCTCGAGTTCGACATCCCGGTCGGCAAGGCGGGCGACTGCTACGACCGCTACCTGGTGCGCATGGAGGAGATGCGGCAGTCGGTGCGCATCATCCGCCAGTGCCTGGAGAAACTCAATTCGCCGGAGGGGCAGGGACCGGTCTCGGCCGAGAACCACAAGGTGGTGCCGCCCAAGCGCGGCGAGATGAAGCGTTCGATGGAGGCGCTGATCCACCATTTCAAGCTCTATTCGGAAGGCTTCCACGTGCCGGCCGGCGAGGTCTACGCCGCCACCGAAACCCCCAAGGGCGAATTCGGCGTCTACCTGGTCTCCGACGGCACCAACCGGCCCTACAAGTGCAAGATCCGGCCGCCGGCCTTCGTCCACCTGTCCGCCACCGAAATGTTGTCGCGGGGACACATGCTCGCCGACATGACGGCGGTCATCAGTTCGATCGACGTCGTGTTCGGCGAGGTCGACCGATGATCGCGAACCTCGTCCCGTCGTCCAAGCTGTCGTCCGACAGCCGCTGACAATCGGAAGAACCGAAATGGCCGTACGTCGCCTCGCCCCGCCCGAACATCAGCCGAAGGCGTTCGCCTTCACGGCGGACAACCTCGCCTGGGCGAACAAGCAGATCGCCAAGTATCCCGAGGGCCGGCAGGCCTCGGCGGTGGTGCCGCTGCTGTGGAAGGCGCAGGAACAGGCGGGCGGTTGGACGCCGCAGAAGGCGATCGAGTGTGTCGCCGACCTGCTCGGCATGCCCGACAGTCGGGTGCTCGAGGTCGCGACCTTCTACCCCAGGTTCAATCTTGAGCCGGTCGGGACGTTCAACGTCCAGGTGTGCGGCACCACCCCCTGCATGCTGCGCGGCGCCGACGAACTCAAGAAGGTGTGCCGGCGCCGGATCGGCGAGCAGCATCAGGTCTCGGCCGATGGCCAGTTCTCCTGGGTCGAGGTCGAGTGCCTGGGCGCCTGCGTGAACGCCCCGATGGCGCAGATCAACTACGATTTCTTCGAGGATCTCACGCCCGAGAGCCTGGAACGGATTCTCGACGACCTGGCCGCCGGCCGGACGCCCCGGCCGGGGACGCAGATCGACCGCCAGTTCTCGGCGCCGCTCGGCGGCCCGACCACCCTGACCGATCCCGCGCTCTATGCCGCGGAAGGCGTGGCGCAAGACGCTGCACCGGCCGCGGCGGACGGTCCGGCGCTGACCGACACCGAGGCGAAGCGGCCGGGCGAGGCCGCCAATATTCACGAGGCCGGCGTGCCGCAACCGCCGGTCGCCGACAGCTCCGCGCGAGGCCGCTGATGCTCGAGGACAAGGACCGCATCTTCAAGAACCTGTACGGCCTTCACGACTGGGGCCTGGCCGGCGCGCGCGCGCGCGGCACCTGGGACGGCACCAAGGCGATCGTGGAGAAGGGCCGCGACGCCATCATCAACGAGGTCAAGGCCTCGGGTCTGCGGGGGCGTGGCGGCGCCGGGTTCCCGACCGGCCTGAAATGGTCGTTCATGCCCAAAGAGCCGGCCGGCCGGCCGCACTATCTGGTGGTCAACGCCGACGAGTCCGAGCCCGGCACCTGCAAGGATCGCGAGATCCTCCGTCACGATCCGCATCTTCTGATCGAGGGCTGCCTGGTCGCCGGCTTCGCCATGGGTGCGCATGCCGCCTACATCTATGTGCGCGGCGAGTTCGTGCGTGAGCGCGAGCGTCTGCAGGCGGCGGTCGACCAGGCCTACGACGCCAACCTGATCGGCAGGAACAACGTCCACGGCTGGGACTTCGACGTCTACGTCCATCACGGCGCCGGCGCCTACATCTGCGGCGAAGAGACTGCGCTGCTGGAAAGCCTGGAAGGCAAGAAGGGCATGCCGCGGCTCAAGCCGCCGTTCCCGGCCAATGTCGGCCTGTACGGTTGCCCCACCACCGTCAACAACGTGGAATCGATCGCCGTCGTCCCCGACATTCTGCGGCGCGGCGCCGCCTGGTTCTCGTCGATCGGACGGCCCAACAACACCGGCACCAAGCTGTTCTGCATCTCCGGTCACGTCGAGCGGCCGTGCACCGTGCAAGACTCCATGGGCGTCCCGCTGCGCGAGCTGATCGAGACTCATAGCGGCGGAGTGCGCGGCGGCTGGGACAATCTGCTG
>JAVBUK010000287.1:0-9397 GCA_031555345.1 Xanthobacteraceae bacterium
GGTGATCGGCTCCTCCGTCGGGGCGGCCGCCGCCGCTTCGGCCTGCACTTCCTGCGCCGCCGCCGCGATCTCGACCTTCTGGTTGCGGTCGAACATGTAGGCGAGGGCGCAGGCGCCGCCGCCGAGGGCGATGAACGGCAACATCGGAATGCCGGGCAACAGCGACATCACGACCATGACCGCGCCCGACATGCCGAGCGCGGTCGGATATCCGGAAAACTGCTTGAGCAGCGCCTTGTCGGCCGATTCGCCCAGGCCGGCCTTGGAGACCAGGAGGCCGGCCGCGGTCGAGACGATCAGCGCCGGAATCTGGGTGACCAGGCCGTCGCCGACGGTCAGCAGCGTGTAGGTGCGGCCGGCGTCGGCGAAGCTGATGCCCTGCTGGGCGATGCCGATGATCATGCCGCCGATGATGTTGATGAACACCACCAGCAGGCCGGCGATGGCGTCGCCGCGCACGAACTTGGAGGCGCCGTCCATGGCGCCGAAGAACGTGCTCTCGTCCTCCAGGTGTTTGCGCCGCTTGCGCGCCTCCTTTTCGTCGATCAGCCCGGCCGACAGGTCGGCGTCGATCGCCATCTGCTTGCCCGGCATGGCGTCGAGGTTGAACCGCGCCGAGACCTCGGCGATGCGTCCCGAGCCCTTGGTGATGACCACGAAGTTGACGATCACCAGGATGGTGAAGACGATGATCCCGATGACGAAGTTGCCGCCCATCACGAAGTTGCCGAACGCCTCGATGACGTGGCCGGCGGCGCTGGTGCCCTCGTGGCCGTGCGACAGGATCAGGCGGGTCGACGCCAGGCTGAGCGCCAGCCGCAGCATGGTCGAAATCAGCAGCACGGTCGGAAAGGTGGAGAACTCGAGCGGGGCCCGGATGAACAGCGCGGTCATCAGGATCAGGACCGAGAAGATGATCGAGATCGCCAGCGCGAAGTCGAGCAGCAGCGGCGGCAGCGGCAGGATCAGCACCACCAGGATGGCCAGCAGGCCGATCGCCAGCGCGATGTCGCCGCGCCGCAACATCTCGCCGATGTCCCGGAGTGTCGGGATCTTCACGCCGGCCGCCGGGTTCTGTCCTGCCGCTACGTCACTCATGCCATACGCCCCGTTGCGCGCGCGTCCGAGCGCGCGCCAGTTGCGCGTCCAAGTGCGCGCGGGTCGCGCGCTTCGCCGGACCACGCCCCGGCAAATTTTGCCGGGTTCATGGTTACCGTGCGGTTAACGGCGCCGGGGATCGCCGTTCCGGGGCCGCCGCCGGCGACGCCCTTTCGCCGGGCCAGGGCGATCGGGCGAAGGGCAGTTCGGATTATTTTCCTCCAGAGGCATCCGGCCGACGATGGAAAGTTCCGATTCCAGGCCCTGCCGGGCCCGGTTGCTGCCGGGACCCGGGTGCTGCCGGACCCGGGTGCGGCCAGAACGGCCGTCCCCCGGTCGCCCTGTTGGCGTGGCGCGCATTCACTGGACATGACGAGGCGGCTTTGCTACAGACGCCCGCCTGCGGCCACGCGCCGTAGGCGAAGGGCGCATAGCTCAGTTGGTAGAGCAGCTGACTCTTAATCAGCGGGTCCAAGGTTCGAGTCCTTGTGCGCCCACCACAACAAAATCAAAGACTTAAGCCAAAGTGAAGGCTGTTGTTTGTGCTGCGGATTCCGCTAGGTGCACACGCTATGCACACAAGCGAGGAACCTTGCCTTCGTTGACTGCCAAGCGCAGCATACCCATCTTAAGTGTTGTTTACTTGACGGAAACCTCCGCGCCGTGATTATGGAGGTAGGAACCGAGGGTGTAGACCATGCCTGCCAAGGGATATTTTAGTGTGGCAGCACGGAAGCGCGAAAAGCAGGTGGCGCGCCTGCACGACGAACGCGTGGTTGCGTGCGGCCCGGTTTCTGCGGCCAGTGTTTCGAAGCGCAATAGTTTTTTTGGCGGGCTTAATTCTTCAAAGGCAAGGATCAGCCGCCGTCGTGTGCATGTGCGTGTTGCCGCCGTATGACTGACGAGCGTGAAACGCTCGGCGCCGCAGAAGTCATCCAAATCGTTTCGAAGCTTGAACACGAGGATGGTGCGTTTGTCATCGGTGGCCAAGCTACAAATCTATGGGCCGATTTTTACCGCGATCGCGATCCCGAGCTTCAATCCGCTGGCCCCTTCACCAGCAAGGACATCGATTATTATGGCTCGCGCGAAGTTGCGCAGAGGTTTGCGGATGCTATCGGCGGTGAACTTCGCCTCCCGGAGATGGATGACGTCACTCCCAACACCGCATTGGTGATTGCGACAGTCGGCAGTCGTAAAATCATCATCGACTTTCTTAACAGCGTCATCGGCATTCACGCCCGCGAGCTACAGAAGGGGGTGAGCGCCATCGTCCTATCCGACGTGTTGGATGGGCAGGAGGTCGAGATCGAGGTGAAACTCCTTCATCCGATCATGTGCCTCAAAAGCCGAATCGGGAACATTTTGTCTCCAGTGACAAATAGGCATGATGACATCGCCTTCCGACAACTCAAAGCTGCGATGATCGTTGCTCGTTTGTACATCGATGAAGCATTGGGCGACGAGGATAGAGGCGGATGGCGCGACGCACGACGGTGCTTCTCGTCTCTGTCCGAATACCTGTATTCTGACGAGTTCGGGAAAAAGGTCCACTCGGAGCTTAACATTGATCCACTGAACATCATCAGACACTTTGCTGATGACCCAAGAATAGATGCTCGGTACCGACACCATCAGCTTCAAGGAATGATAACTAGAATAGAGGGTCGGCGAAAAAGAGCCGCGAGAATTTGACAGCTCAATCGCTCGGAAGTCCGCGCTGTTCGGATTCCAGGCGGCCGCATGCCCGCCACTGCGCATCGGTCAGGTCAGCCTCGGCGTTTTCGACGTTGCCGCCGTGCTGCAGGCCCCTGAATTTTACGTCCGGATCAATCCCCGCCTTCGCCCGGATCGCTGGGTTGGTGTCGTGTCTGGTCCCTCTGGTACAGGGCGGACGAGGTCAGTTCTCGAAGCCGTACAGGCGGGCGGGGTTGCCCACCAACAGTTTCTGCAGTGCAGCGGCGTCGCCGAAGCGGCTCAGCAGATCGACCAGATCGGCGTCGTCCTCGACAATCTGGCGCGGGTTCGGGTGCGGGAAGTCGGTGCCCCACAGAACGCGGTCGGGCGCCGTCTGCACCAGGGCGCTGGCGATCGGGACGACGTCGTGGAAGGGCGTGCCGACAGCCGATACGCGGTCGGCGCCCGAGACCTTGATCCAGCAGTTGTCGCGCCTGGCCATCTCCAGCAGTTGCTGGAACGCCGGCTGCTCGACGCCGCCTGCCGCATCGACCCGGCCCATGTGGTCGATGATGAAGGGAATGCGCAGGGCATCCAGCACCTCGCGCAGGTCGATCAGGTCGCTGGCGTCGAGATGGATCAACACGTGCCAGCCGAACGGAGTGACGCGCTCGACCGTGCGCCAGAACTTGTCGATGTCGGGCCGGGAGCCGAGGTGACGCACGAAGCCGAAGCGCACCCCGCGGATACCGCCTTCGTGCAGCTTGACCAACTCAGACTCAGGGATGTCGCTATCCACCAGCGCGATGCCGCGGAAGTTCTTCGGGTCGTCGTGGATCGCATCGAGTGTGACGCGGTTGTCGGTGCCGTACACGATGGGCTGGACGATGACCGAGCGCTCGATGCCGAGGCGTTGGTACAGCGCGCGCAGCACGGTCTTGTCGCGCTCGGGCGGCGTGTAGGGGCGCTGTTGCGCAAAGGGGAAGCGGGCGGTCGGCCCCCAGACGTGGCAGTGGGTGTCGCAAGTGCCGCGCGGTAGCACGAATTCGGGCTTGCGTCGTGTCATGGGAATTTCCCGGCTGGGAACGCGTCATACGGGTTGGATGTTGCCGAGCTTCATTGCGAGCTTGGCGCGCTCGATCTCGTTGTCGAGGAATGCCCGGGCGCCGGCGGGGGTCTGCTGTTCCGGTGTGGCGGGGAAAGCCGCCCGCGTGGCCAGGTTGTCGAGCACGTTCTTGTCCTTCAGCGACTCGGCCAGGGCTGCCTGCACTTTGGTGATAATGTCGGCCGGAGTTCCGGCGGGCGCCCACATGCCGTTGAAGGTGTAGGCCGTGAAATCCTTCAGGCCGTATTCGATGAAGGTCTCGACGTCCGGCACCAGCGGCGAGCGGTGGTCGGCCGCCAGGCCGATGATCCGGGCCGCGCCATCGGCATGCATGGGAAGCACGGTCGAGACTTCGGTGAACAGGCCGTCGACCTGACCACCCAGCAGATCCGCCAGGGCCGGGCCGCCGCCGCGGTAGGGCACGTGCAGGATGTTGGCCTTGGTGAACGCCTTGAACAATTCCAGCGGGATGTGGTTGGCGCCGCCGACGCCCGATGAGCCGATGCTGACGCCGTTGGGCTGCTTGTTCGCATAGGCGACGAATTCCCGCAGGTTCTTGACCGGCAGGCCTTTGCGCAACACGATCGCCATCGGCACCAGGGCCATCAGACCGATCGCCGCGAAATCCTTCTGCGGGTCGTAGGGGGGCTTGCGCAGCATCAGCGGGCTGTTCACCAGCGAGCCGTTGGAGCCCCACATCAACGTGTAGCCATCGGGGGCGGCGCGGGACGCATAGTCGGCGCCCAGGTTCCCGCCGGCACCAACCCTGTTCTCCACGATGACCGGCTTGCCCAGGCGCTGCGTGAGCGTGGGCAGGGCCAGACGGGCCATGATGTCGCCGTTGCCGCCCGGGGCGAGAGGCACGATCAGGCGGATCGGCCGGTTGGGCCAGCTGGGTTCGTCTGCGTAGGCCGGAAAGGCCACTGAAATCGCCGCCAGGCCACCAAATTTCAACAAATCGCGACGTGAAATCATGAGGACCCCCTGGTTGTGTGAATCAAGCAAGCACGTTCTTGAACGGATTGCCCCACCCCGGTTCGGTCGGCACGCGCACGTGGCCGTCGGCATCGGGCGTGATCGGTTTGGTGTACAGCCCGGCGAACCAGGGCATGTATTCGAGGATGTCGGTATTGGGCATGGCGGCGGCCAGCGAGATGTTCATCTCGCCGAACAGGTGCAGCGACACCGGAATGTTCGCCAGCTCCGCAGCACGGCAGACTTTCAGCATTTCCGTCGGGCCGCCCATGCGCTGCATGTCGGGCATCAGGATGTCGGCGGCCCCGGCGCGCATCATGTCCAGGATGCCGCGCCGTGTGTATTCATTCTCGCCGCTGGCGATCGGCGTGTCGAGCGCCGCGGCGACCTTGGCCGAGGCCACGTGGTCGTCGTAGAGCACGGGCTCTTCGATCCAGCCGAGGCCGAATTCTTCCAGCATGCGGCCAAGACGGATCGCGCGCGGGGCGTCGAACTGCTGGTTGCAGTCCGCCATCAGCGCGACGCCGGGGCCGATGGCTTCGCGCACTGCCTTGACGCGCGCCGTGTCTTCCAGCGGATCGTGCTTGCCCAGCGACATTTTCATCGCGCGAAACCCTTGGGCGACAAAGGATGCGGCTTCGGCCTGCAATTCATCAATAGACAGCGACAGCCGCAGGCCGCCGCTGCGGTAGACCGGCATGGAGTCGCGGCAACGGCCGATCAAGGCGCTGACGTTGAGCCCGGCCTGCTTGCCCTTCAGGTCCCAGATAGCCATGTCGATGGCGGCCAGACCGACCATGGTGACGCCGCGGTGTCCCAGGAAGCCAACGTCGGACCAGGCTTTCGACCAGAAGGCGCCGCTGTCGCCGGGGTCGAGCCCGACCACCAGGGGTTCGAGGCTGCGGATCATGTCATGCACAATGCCCAGGCGATGACCGTTGAGGGTGAACACCATGCCTTCGCCGACCGCGCCTTCGTCGGTTTCTAGGAATACGAGGGCGCAGTCCGCCGAGGCGATGGTCATGCGCCCGCTCGGAATCGGCTTGGCAAGCGGCAGGCTGACGATTCTGGTGCGGAGTCGGGTGATCTTCATGAAGGTGTTGTTTCGGATTGCGGGCCGGCGTTGTCCGGTGGAAGAGAGGTCAGGGCGCGCTGCAGATAGCCGTCGTTGCGGCCGATCATCGTGTCGACGATGCTGGCTGCGCCGTCGGCATCCCGCACCTCTATGCGCTCAAGCAGTGCCAAGTGGTATGGCAGGCTCGACGCGATGGCGTTCGGTTGGTGAGAAGACCGCGAAAAACTGAGCGAGAGGATCTGCGTCAGCGCGCTCTGCAATTGGCACAGGAACTGGTTGTGCGAGGCGTTGAGCACCGCGCCGTGGAACGCGGCATCGGCCGTGACATAGTCGCCCTCGCCATCGGCGGCTCGCGCCATGTCGGCATAGGCTTGTCGGATGGCCTGGAGGTCTTCGGGTTGCGCCCGCCGTGCCGCCAGGCGCGCGGCCTGCGGCTCGATGATCCGGCGCAACTCGATCAGGTCCGCCACCAACTGGTTACTGAGCTGGCCGCTTGCGTGCCACGCCAGGACATCGGGGTCGAGCAGGCGCCATTGCCGGGTGGGCAGGACCCGCGTGCCAATGCTGGGGCCGACCGTGACCAAGCCCTTGGCGGCCAACGATTTGACCACTTCGCGGACGACCACGCGGCTGACGCCGAAGCGTTCGGACAGCGCCGGCTCGGGTGGGAGCGAGGCCCCGGGCGGCACGCTGCCCGAAACGATCTGGCGGCCCAGCTCGTCCAGCATTTGCCCATGCAAGTTCTTGTAGCGCCTCACCGTTTCTGCTCCTCGGCACTACAGGATCGTTTGATAGTATCAAGATAGCATCATCATACGTTGATGGCAAATTGGGCGAATCGTGGTCGAGCTGCGCAGATCGCCACGAGACCAAAGCTGCAACGAAAGTCGATTCGCCGGTTCATGCCGGCGTGGGTTGCGCGCGCAAATCAGCGTCCGATATTTAATGTTGTAGCAAGCGTCATTTGATGCTGGTTATGGGGCATGAAAGTATCCCGCCCGTCGACCCATCCCACCGGCCCACGGCCGTGGCAGAGGTTTGCCGACGAACAGGATCGGGCGCGTCTGACTCCGGCGGCGCTCGAAGCGATCCGTGGCCTGGCGAAGGCATGGGGCGTCACCGGCGATGAAATGGCCGCGCTGCTGGGCGTGTCGCCGAACACCTGGGACCGCATCAAGGGCGCGGCCTGGGGCCAGGCGCTGTCGCAGGATCAGCTCACGCGGGCGTCCGCCATGATCGGCGTGTTCAAGGGCCTGCATCTGCTGTTCGCCGACGCTATGGCGGATCGATGGGTCAGGTTGCGTAATGCGGGGCCGATGTTCGCCAACCGGACGCCGGTCGAGACCATGATCGAAGGCGGCATCCCGACGATGATCGACGTGCGTCGTCATGTCGACGCCTTGCGCGGCGGCCTGTGATGGACGTGGGGTTTCCGGTCGCCCGCATGGCGATGGAGCGGACCGTCCGGTTGGTCGCCAGCGCCCGTTTGCGCGATCCGGTGTTGCGCAAGCTCGCCGGCGCGCAGTTCCAGGGCGACCTCGCCGAAATCGAAGGCGCGACCAGCGGACGGTTGGCGGCCCAGCAGCACGGAACCGAGCGACTGCCGGTGCGCGAACTGCTCGGCGGTCTGCCGCACGCGCGCTTCATCAATGCGGCGTTCGCGTATTTCCGGCCGCGTGAGCCGAACCGGTTCAACGAGCCCGGCCGCGGTGCGTGGCCTTGCGGGTCGAGACCTGCCGGATCAAGGCCGCCTTTCACCTGACGCGGGAGCTGCAGCGCGTGAACGATTTCAACGCCGTGGTCGACTACGCCGAAATGTTCGCGAGCTTCGCCGGCGAATTCGTCGATCTTCGCGATGTTGGCCCGCGCCCCGCGTGCCTCGATCCCGATCCCACCATCGGCTATCCCGCCAGGAACGCGTTGGCCGAACTGACACGCCGCAACGGCTACAACGGGGTCGTCTATCCGTCGGTCCAACATCAGGGAGGAACCTGCCAAGTCGCGTTGTGGCCGGTGGCGGTGCAATCGGTGACCACGGGGCGGGTGCTGCGGGCGGCTTGGGTCAGCAGCGTGACGCCGACGTGGTCCGAACTTGCCGACGGCGCCGTCTCTGCGGGACAGGCCTTCCGACTGGATCCACCGGGAGCAGGCCACGGCCGATGCGCACCTGACCGATGAGCACCTGGCGGCGAAAAGCGCTCGAATCCATGCCGGAAATCCGCGACCGGATCGAAAGCGCGCGGTCGCCGATGGCGCTGTGGATCGAGATCCTGTTTCGTTCGAGCAGGCGGTGACGGCGGGCCAACTGGACTACGCGCGCCGGGTCGTCAAGTTCGCGCGCTACAGTCTGAACGCGCCCGGCCGATGGTTGCCGTGCGGCGTTCGGACGCCGTCCCGCCGCGATCGCCGCCGTGGCGGACGCGCGACCGCGGGCCGGCACCGTGGGGGCCGGTGAGGCGGGCCCACAAGCGAGGCGGAGTTCATGGCCGCCTCGGCTTGGGGATGCCGGTTCGGACGAAGCCGATTTCACTACAGGCTGCCCCTCGCCCGGTCCAGCGACGGGTTGAAGCCGGGCTCGGAAGCGTCGCCAGGCAAACTCCAACCGTGACTTTCGGACGCGTAGGCGTCGAACGGGATGGTGTTGGACGTGCCGTAGTACTGGGCCGAACCATAGTACGCGGGTGAACCGTAGTAGTCGTTGCGGGCTCCGTAGAACGGAACCGGTGCGACCCGGTCAGGCCTGGCGGGAGCGATGTAGCGCGCGCTCTGCTCGATGCGCGCCGCGGCGGTCGGGTGGGGATAGGTTTGGGCAAGTGCGTTACCGCCGACCGCAAGTATTGAGGCAATAGCGATAGCTGCCGTCAGGTTCATCTTCATTCCGTCACTCTCCTGGATTTTTTCGAACTCTCGAATTTTCGAGTTCTCGGGTTTTCGAACTCTCGGAGTTTCGAAGTTCCCGCCGGCATCGAGTATCGCCGGCACCCAACCTATCTAGTTGCCGCGGGATGACCGATAAGCGCCGTTTGGCGAAACGCTGTATTTTGCATTCGACCATAATGGCGAGGGGCGTGATGGCGAGGGTCGTGCCGCATCGACGCCTGTGGGCCGTCGGCGTCGGGGCGGCGCCGTGCCGTCAATGCTCCCGGGTCGCCACCCCGGCGCCGGCGAACGTCGCCATGCCGGCGTGACACGCCAGTGCGGCGCGGACGATCGACACGGCAAGCGCCGCACCGGAAGCTTCGCCCAGCCTCATGCCGAGGTCCATGAGCGGTCGCAGCCCGAGCCCCTCGAGCAGGCGGCGGTGTCCCGGCTCGGCCGACACATGGCCGGCGATCGTGTGGTCGAGGGCATCGGCCCGAATCCTCTGCAACGGCGCGACCGCGGCGGTACAGACGAAACCGTCGAGAACGACCGGGATGGCGCGTCGCCGCGCCGCCAGGCAGGCGCCCATCATGGCGGCGAGCTCG
>JAVBUK010000233.1:0-3258 GCA_031555345.1 Xanthobacteraceae bacterium
GAATTTCCGCTCTTCCATCATCTCATGCAGGTCGCGGTTGGTGGCGGCGATCAGCCGGAAATCGACCTGGATCGAGCGTGTTCCTCCGACCCTCGACAGTTGCCGCTCCTGCAGAACCCGAAGCAGCTTGGGCTGGAGCTCGAGGGGGATGTCGCCGATTTCGTCGAGAAACAGCGTTCCCTTGTCGGCGAGCTCCATCAGGCCGACCTTGGTCGAGTCGGCGCCGGTGAAAGCTCCCTTTTCGTACCCGAACAACTCGCTTTCCAGCAGCTGCGCCGGAATGGCCGCACAGTTGAGCTTCACGAACGGACCCGCCTTGCGCAGGCCGCGGTGGTGCAACGCCTGGGCGATGAGTTCCTTGCCGGTTCCGGTCTCGCCGAGAATCAACACGTTGGCATCGCTTTCGGACACCATGTCGACCTGGTCGAGCACGTTGCGCAGCGCGTTGCTCTGGCCGATGATCCGGGTCGGGGTGGTCCCGGCCTGGACGCCGGGCTTCGGACGCGGGATCTCCCGCGCCTGCCGGCCGCGAAGCTCGGAAATGGTGCGATAGGCGAGCGCCTTGTCGATCGCGAGGGAGATCGGCTGCGCGATGTCGGTCAGCAGCGACGCGTGTTCGGGACTGAACCGGCCGAGCTCGAGACTGAGCATGTCGAGCACGCCGATGGTGTGGCCACGCGCACGTACAGGGACGCAACAGCACTCCTGGAATCCCTCGCGCAAGAAGGTCCTGATCACTTCGACACCCGGCGCAACCGCCTCCAGTTCGCGCTTGGTGTACACCATGGTGCTTTCCCGGTTGAACGCGACATGCGCCGGAGAAATGGACGTCAGCGGATCGTCTTCATCCTCCTTCATGACGGGACGCAGACATCGCACGGCTTCCCGCCGCATGACGCGCTTGGCTTCGTCGTACAGAAGGAGGTCGAAGTAATCGACCCCGATGCGGTCGCGCAGGACATCGGACACTTTGTAAATGAGGGCACGCAGATCCGTTTCGGAGACGATGACCTCGGTGATGCGCTGAACGATGGTCAAGCGTTCCACATCGAGCAGGTTCTGTTGCGCGAACATGCGGCGTGAGATGTTCGCGCCCCCCAGCCACACCGCGACATGCACGGCCGCGCACTGCATGAGATGGATCTCGGTCGTGCCGAAGGCGTGCGCTTGGCGGCTGCCGACGACGAGGACGCCGAACGGCGCGGTGCCGGAGGAAACGGGGACCACGCCGAGAGAGCGGACGTCCCGGCGCTGCAGTGGTGCGGCGACTTCCGGAAACCACCGGCTCAATTCCGAAATGTCGCACGCGGTCGCACACGGCGGCACCGCCATGCCGCACCATCTGCCGCCGAGGACTTTGATTATCGGCGCCAGGTCCGACCCGCAGCCGGTCCCCTGCACCAGGCAGTCGAATTCGGAGGTTCCTTGCGTCCTCTGCCAGACCAGCGCCAGAAAGTCGAAGGAGATTGATGCCGCGAGCACATCATGGCATGCGCGCACCATCCCGTGGGTTCGAGCCTGCGTGCGGATCGTGGCCAGCCCTTCAACCAGCGAAGCAATGCCACCCCCAACAGCAGGCCTGCCCATAACCAGTCGTTCTTTCCCGCTACGCGCCACGAATCGGCGTGGTTTTATGCAACGTCACCGGCGCTCGAGACCACACTTTCGAAGTCGTCCAATTCTATCACAGAGGCCTTCGAGCGCATTCAAAACAATGCGCATCGACGCAACGCGAATCGCGCCGCGGCCGGCATCTGCGCCTTGTGTGGCCGGTTCCGCTGGTGCCGCATTCATGCACCAACCAGCGACAGCCCCACGTGCCCGAATCGCGTCAGCGCCGCCTGAAATACCGCGGCGAGATTCGACGGCATTCGTGTACCGGTTTTGCTCTCGAGATCCGGCATTTGCCGGTCTGCCCGGCACTTGCCGGACAGGGCGCGCATCTGCAGGTGGCGGCCACGCCGTCACGGCGCCGACAAGGCAGGAAATTTCTTCGGGTTTCCAACGCCCACGCGAGCAAACGCCGCAGCATCGGGATCCCGGGTCCGGTTGGCAAGGAATTTGCTGGTTCAGCGTCGCTGTCGCCGCAGGCCGGTGAGCGAATGCAGCTGGTGTTGTCAGTCCCGGTGGCGTGCCGATGCTCGCACCAATCTCTGTATCACCCGGAGGAGGATCCTAGATGAACCTGACATACAAAGGCAGCCGCCGATCTTTCCTGAAGGCTTCCGGCGTCTTGATGGCTGCCGCCGCGCTGAACACCAACTGGGCGCGGGCGAGCGACGCATCCGGAGCGACGGCGAAGCAGCCACCCGGCCCGGGTGACGGCTGGCACATGAGCCACTGCAGGATGTGCATGCGCGGCGATTGCCCGAACATGTACCGCCTGCAGAACGGCATTGTCGTCGAGGTCAAGGGCAATCCGGCCGCGCCGAACTCGCACGGTGCCCTGTGCGTTCGCGGCCATGCGATCATTCAGAACCTGTACAACCCCTATCGCGTCAAGGCGCCGATGAAGCGCACCAACCCCAAGAAAGGGTTGAACGAGGACCCGGGCTGGGTCGAGATCTCGTGGGACGAGGCGCTGGACACCACCGCGAAGAAGCTCAAGGAGATCCGCGACAAGGATCGCCGCCGCTTCGCGTTCCTGGTCGGCTTCGGCGACATGAACTACTTCTGTACGTATCTGTTCTATTTCGCCGCCGCATACGGGACTCCGAACTATCTCAAGTCCAACGGCACGCTGTGCGCCCTGCACTACGCCGCCGATCTGGTCCAGGGCGTCTTCCCGGTCACCGTCGCGGACCTGACCCACGCCAAGTACGTGATCAACGTCGGACGCCACAGCGGAGCCTCCCTCGGCGCCTGCAACGGCGACTCCCGCGGCTTCATCAACGCGGTCACCAGCGGCAAGACCAAGTTCGTCGTCGTCGATCCGCGTTGCAGCCCCGAGGCGGCGAAATCCGAATGGGTGCCGATCCAACCGGGAACCGAACTGCCGTTCCTGATGGCGATCGCCCACACCATTCTGTACGAAATCAAGAAATTCGACGTCGAGACGATGCGGTGGGCGACCAATGCCCCGTACCTGATCGGCCGCGACGGCAACTATCATCGCGGCGCCGACGGCAAGCCGCAGATCTACGATCTGGCCGACAAGAAGGTCAAATCGTTCGACGACAAGACGCTGAAGACGCCGTCGCTCGACGTGAAGAACATGAAGATCGGCGGCGACACGGTCACGACCGGGTTCGTCCTCGT
>JAVBUK010000137.1:0-4481 GCA_031555345.1 Xanthobacteraceae bacterium
TCGAGGAACATGCCGAATTCGCCGGCGCTCTGCGGGCGCACCTCGGTCTCGCTCGGCGTGACCGTGCAGCACTTGCGTAGCGCCGCCAGAAGCTGGTCCGGTGTGTGGCCGTTCAAATCCTTGAGCAGGCGGTTGTAGTCCAGAATGGTCATCTGATGGTGTGGGAAGATCACCGCCAGGAACCGTTGTGCGGCGGCGCTGTCCGGCCGGGCCTTGGCGATCCGCGAGGCGGCGGCCGAGCGATGGTGGCCATCGGCGATGTAGACCGCCGGCAGGGCGTCGAACGCCCGGGTCAGCGCGTCGATCGTCGCCGCATCGCTGACCACCCAGGCCTGGTGACGCACGCCGTCGTCGGCGGTCACGTCGACGTCCGCAGGCGCCGCGCTGGCACCCGCCAGCAGGGCGTCGATGTCGGGCGTGGCCGGATAGGCGATCATCACCGGACCGGTCTGGGCGTTGATCGCCTCGATCTGGCGCACCCGGTCGTCTTCCTTGACCGGTGTCGTGAACTCGTGCTTGCGGATGCGGTTGCGGTCGTAGTCGGCGACCGAGGCGGCGGCGGCCAGCCCGGTCTGCACCCGGTCGCGCCAGGTCAGCCGGTAGACGTAATAGCAGGGCGCGGGCTCGCGGATCATGACCCCGGCCTCGACCATCCGGCCGAGGTTTTCCGCCGCCTTGGCATAGACCGCCGGGTCGTAGGGGTCGATCGCCGGGTCGAGGTCGATTTCCGGCTTGGAGATGTGCAGAAAACTCCATGGCTTGCCGGCGGCGCGGTCGCGGGCCTCGGCGCTCGAAAGCACGTCATAGGGCGGCGCCAGCACCTCGGCGGCGCGTCCGGGCGCGGGGCGCAGGGCTCGGAACGGTTGAATGAGCGGCAAACGACTTCTCCCCGAAATGGTTGGACGCGATGGTTTAGTCCGTGGGACCGCCCGGTTCAATGTCGGCGGGCGCCTCCGGGGTGACGCTCGCGCGGTGCCGGGCGGCCGACGCGCCGCACGCGGCTGTCCTTCCCTTCCGGGCGCTGGGCGGTACGGCAAGGGCCGGATTCGGGCCCGCGATCGGGTTTTGCTTGAACTGCCGTGCCGTTCCGGCTTTTTGGCAGCATGATTTTTTCCCCATGCCGGTGCCACGCGGGATCATGCCAGGGCGCGCCTCGAACACCATCCTGATCGCCGGACCGACCGCCAGCGGCAAGTCGTCGCTGGCGCTGGCGTTGGCCGAGCGGGTCGGCGGCGCCGTCATCAACATCGATTCGATGCAGGTCTATCGCGACCTGGACATCATCACGGCGCGGCCGCGGCCGGCGGAGACGGCGCGGGCGCCGCATCTGCTCTACGGCCACGTCGGCGCCGAGGTGAACTATTCGGTCGGCCGCTATCTCGACGATGCCGGCGCGGCGCTCGCCGAGGCCCGGCGCCTCGGCCGGGTGCCGATCTTCGTCGGCGGCACCGGGCTCTACTTCAAGGCGCTGACCACGGGGCTGTCGGTCGTGCCGCCGATCCCGGCGGCGATCCGGGCTGACCTCCGCGCGCGCTGCGATTCCGAGGGACCGGCGGCGCTGCATGCCGAACTCGCCCGCCGCGATCCGGACGCCATCCGGCTTTCGCCCAACGACCGCGTCCGCGTCACCCGCGCGCTGGAAGTCGTGGTGGCAACCGGGCGGCCGCTGGCCGATTGGCATCGCGAGGCCGGGCCGCCGCTGGTCGATCCGTCGCGGGCCGTGCGGGTGTTTCTGGCGCCGGACCGCGCCGCGCTCTACCGGGCGATCGACGCCCGCTTCGAAACCATGCTGGCGGCGGGGGCGCTCGACGAGGTCGCCGCGCTGGCGGCGAAAAACCTCGACCCGCTGCTGCCGGCGATGAAGGCGCACGGCGTGCCGGGCCTGATCCGCCATCTCCGCGGCGAGATCACGTTGGCGGAGGCGATCGCCAAGGGCCAGCAGGACACCCGCCATTACGCCAAGCGCCAGTTCACCTGGTTCCGCCATCAACTCGCCGACTGGCCGCGGGTCGCGCCGGCCGCGGCGCTCGATTTTGTGTCGGGCGCACTGCCGGCTTGAGCCGCATCAGCTTGCGGGCGCGGGTTACCGCGGGCGGGGCGAACGGTCTCCACCTGAATACAGGGGCAACCCCGGCGGTCATCCGGTCCGCGCGATCAGAATGCATGGCTGATTCATGCTCGGCGCTCGGGCCGGCAGTTTTTCCTTGACCGGGGCCGGTCGCGATGCCTATAAGGCGCGCAACGAAATGCCGATAGACGTGTTCCATGCGCAATTTTGTTATCGTAGTCGGGAGGCGCACCGCCGGGGATGATTGACGTCATCCTGGAACGGAGCGGTGCGCGGACAGGGGCTCTCGGGCCCCTTTTTCATTTCCCGGGACTTTGCACTTTCCGGGACTTTCACTTCCAGGGCTTTCACTTCCCAGGGCTTTCATACCCCGAGGCGAATTGCCGGAAGATCAAGCGAGTGGCCCGAAAGCCGAGGCGCGTTGCAGGAAGCGGAGTTGACAATGGCACACGAGATGAGCGGCGCCGAAATGGTGATCCAGGCGCTGGCCGATCAGGGGGTCGAACATCTGTTCGGGTATCCGGGCGGCGCGGTCCTGCCGATCTATGACGCCCTGTTTCATCAGGAAAAGGTGCGCCATATCCTGGTGCGGCACGAGCAGGGCGCCGTGCATGCAGCAGAAGGCTATGCGCGTTCGACCGGCAAGGTCGGCTGTGTGCTGGTGACCTCGGGGCCGGGCGCCACCAACGCGGTGACGGGGCTGGCCGATGCGATGATGGATTCGATTCCGATCGTGTGCATCACCGGCCAGGTGCCGACCCATCTCATCGGCAACGACGCGTTCCAGGAGTGCGACACGGTGGGGATCACCCGGCCCTGCACCAAATACAACTACCTGGTGAAGAACATCGCCGATCTGCCGCGGATCCTGCACGAGGCGTTCGTGATCGCCGCCAGCGGACGCCCGGGCCCGGTGGTGGTCGACATCCCCAAGGACATCCAGTTCGCCAAGGGCACCTACTCCAAGCCCCGGGACTTTCCCCACCAGGGTTACAAGCCGAAGGTCAAGGGCGACCTCGACCGGATCAAGATCGCGGTCGACATGATGCAGCACGCCCGGCGCCCGGTGTTCTACACCGGCGGCGGCGTGATCAACGCCGGCCCGGAGGCCAGCCGCCTGTTGCGCGATCTGGTCAAGGCGACCGGCTTTCCGATCACCTCGACCCTGATGGGGCTCGGCGCCTTCCCGGCCGCCGATCCGCAGTGGCTCGGCATGCTCGGCATGCACGGCACCTACGAATCGAACATGGCGATGCACGACTGCGACCTGATGGTCTGCATCGGTGCCCGGTTCGACGACCGCATCACCGGCCGGATCGACGCGTTCTCGCCCGGGTCGAAGAAGATCCACGTCGACATCGACCCGTCCTCGATCAACAAGAACATCAAGGTCGATCTGCCGATCGTCGGCGACTGCGCCAACGTGCTCGCCGACATGGTGCGGCTGTGGCGCGCCGCGCCCGCCCGCTCCGGCAAGCCGCTGGCCGCGTGGTGGAAGCAGATCGACCAATGGCGCGCCCGCAAGTCGCTCGCCTACAAGAGCTCGAACGACCTGATCAAGCCGCAATACGCGATCGAGCGGCTGTACCACCTGACCCGCGACCGCGACACCTACATCACCACCGAAGTCGGCCAGCACCAGATGTGGGCGGCGCAGTTCTACCAGTTCCAGGAGCCGAACCGCTGGATGACCTCGGGCGGCCTCGGCACCATGGGGTACGGGCTGCCGGCCTCGATCGGCGTGCAGCTGGCGCATCCGAAGTCGCTGGTGGTCGACATCGCCGGCGAGGCGTCGGTGCAGATGACCATGCAGGAAATGGCGACCGCGGTGCAGTACCGGCTGCCGATCAAGGTCTTCGTCCTCAACAACCAGTACATGGGCATGGTGCGGCAGTGGCAGGAACTGCTGCACGGCGGGCGCTATTCGGAGAGCTACTCGGAGGCGTTGCCGGATTTCGTCAGGCTGGCCGAGGCCTACCACGCGGTCGGCATCCGCTGCGACAAGCCCGGCGAGCTCGACGCGGCGATCCGCGAGATGATCGACACCCCCAAGCCGGTCGTGTTCGACTGCCGGGTCGATCCGGCGGAGAACTGCTTCCCGATGATTCCGTCGGGCCGCGCCCACAACGAAATGCTGCTGGGCGACGCCGCCGAGAAGCTGGAAGACGCCATCACCGAGGAAGGCAAGATGATGGTCTAGGACGCCGTCGCCCGTCGCCGCCGCAGCGCATCGACGCCCGGCGGCCCGAGCCGACGTTCGGATCGAAGCAGCGAGGATTTTCGTCGTGAACACGATGCCGCCGAGCAACACCAGCCACTATCCGGCCGCGACCCGGTCGGAACGGATCGAAACCCACACCCTGTCGGTGATCGTCGACAACGAACCGGGCATCCTCGCCCGGATCGCCGGCCT
>JAVBUK010000429.1:0-2684 GCA_031555345.1 Xanthobacteraceae bacterium
CAGCACGGCGCGGTAGCGGTGGTCGATGGACGGCAGCACCGCATAGCCGGCGATGAACGCGACGGCGTAGAGCGCGGTCACGACACCCCAGGTCGCGGTCATCAGGCCCAGCCGAATGCCGGACAGCGCGGTCCGCGTCGCGATCACCAGCCACAGCCCGACGAACAGCCAGAGCGGGTAGCCCCACATGGCGATCAGCCCGCGCCCGCTGACCGCCGATCCGGCGACCAGCAGCGCCGCCGGTCCGAAGGCCAGCAGGGTGACGATCCGCCGGTCGAAGGCGTCCGTTGGCGCGACCCGGGCGTCGTTGCGACGAAACAGCGGCCAGGCGATCAGCAGCGACGGAACCAGCCACAGCAACTGTCCCGCCGCGAATGCCAGCGGGCGCAGGAGGTGGTCGAGCGGCCCGCGCACCGCGGCCGCCCGCCCGGCCGCGTAGCCGAACGGGAGAAAATCGTGGGCGACGAGCCACCCGAGATGGGGCGACGCGACCGCGAGGGCGACGGCGGCCGCCACATAGGGGCCGGCCGTCGCCAGGGCCGGACGGGCCCGCGGGTCGAGCAGCAGGAACAGGCCCAACGGGACGGCGAGGACGACGACGAAGTACTTCGCCCACAGCGCGGCTCCGAGCGCCGCCCCCAGCAACACCCAGTGGATCATCCGGCCGGTCCGCAGCGCGGCGTGAAACGACGCCCCCGCCAACGCCCAGAACGGCAGCTGAATCACGTCGTGATTGAACTTGGCGGCGGTGAAGTTGAGGTAGTGCAGGCCGTCCGCGATCAGCACGGCGGCGAACGCGCCGGTCGTGCCGACGATGCGGCGGCCGCAACCGAACACCAGTGCCAGCGTCGCCAGCACCGCCGATTGCGCGATCAGGTAATAGGCGACGTCGGTGCCGGCCAGTTTTCGCGCCGACTCGACCATCCACCAGGGCAGCGGCGGCAGCTTGTCGTAGCCGAGCTGCCACTCGCGCCCGTAGGTCAGCGCCTCGATCAGGTCGAGGGGCAGATTGGCAAAGAGCAGGCTCGGCAGGGCGGTCCACAAGGCCGCGTGCACGACGGCGAAGATCGCCAAGGCACGGCCCGGCCGCGCCTCGAGCAAGGCAGCAACCCGAGCCCATCGGCCCGCGGGGTGGGCGATCCGCATGACGAGGTCCATCCGATACGCCTGCGCCATCTCGCCCCCGGTGGTCAAGGTGGCGCGTGACGGAGTTGCGTCATCCGGGTCCCGGCCGGGCGGCGCTTCTGTCCGGTCGATCCGCGAACGGGGACTATTGTCCGACGGCGCTTGCACGATGCGCCACGGTCGTCGACATTGGGCAATTGTTCCCGAATCGCGTGATCGGGTGGTCGCGGAGTGGTACATGCTGCGCCTGGGGGCGATCTTTGTCGCCGTCTGCATGGTCTTGATTTCAGGGTCGTTCGGATCCGTCCTCTACCTGTGGTTCGGGTTGACGGGGGCCGAGTCCCTGGTCGTCGCGATCGCGTTGCTGACGGCGCTGGCCGTCTACGACACGGTCTCGACCCGACTGCGCGAACGCAGCGACGACGGCGCGCAAATCGCCGCGCTGTCGGGCGGGACGGCCGATCTGGCGCGCCAGGTCGCCGACCTGACACGTCAGGTCGCCGAGTTGGGGCGTCGCCTGGCGATGGTCGAAACCCCCGACCCCGCCGTCGATCGGGCGGCCGCGGCGGCGACCCCGCTGGACTCCGAGATCGGCGAACTCGGGGCGCTGGTGAAGCAACTCGCCGAGGCGGTGGCGCTGCACGACGCCACGTTGCATTCGATGGCGGCGTCGGGTGTCGCGGCGCCGGCCTCCGGGGGCGCGCCGGCGCCCGCGCCGGTTCCCGCCCCGGTCGCCGACACTGTCCCCGGCGCGGCCCGGGACGCCGCGGCGGCCTCGGGTCGTTTCCAGGGCATTGGCCGGGAGGCGATGCTGGCGATGCTGCGCGAGGCGGTCGAGGCCGACAGGATCGACCTCCATCTCCAGCCGATCGTTTCCCTGCCTCAGCGCAAGGTGCGCTACTACGAGGCGTTGGCGCGGCTGCGCGGGGCCGACGGCGAGACCATCGGGCCGGCGGATTTCCTGCCCGATGCCGAAACGCACGGGCTGATGCCCAGGCTCGACACCGGGATCCTGTTCCGTTGCGTGCAGGTATTGCGCCGGCTGCACGCCAAGAACCGCGACGTCGGGGTGTTCTGCAACCTTTCGCCTGCGACCCTGAGCGATTCCCGGTTCTTCCCCCGGCTTCAGGAGTTCATCGAGGCCAACCGGACGCTTGCCGCCGCGCTGGTGTTCGAGCTGACCCAGGCGTCCTACCGTTCGCTCGGTCCGATCGAGATCGAGAGCCTGGCGGTGCTGAAAGAGGCGGGTTTTCGTTTTTCCATGGATCAGGTCGAGGATCTGCGCGTGGAGCCGCGCGATCTGGCCGAACGCGGGTTCCGCTTCGTCAAAGTGCCGGCGGCGCTGCTGCTCGATCGTACCGATCCGGCGGCGAGCGACATCTATCCGGCGGACTTTTCCGCGCTGCTGGCCCGCTTCAAGATCGAGATGATCGCGGAAAAGATCGAAACCGAGGCGGGGGTGGTCGATCTCATCGACTACGACGTCAAATTCGGACAGGGATTCCTGTTCGGGTCGCCGCGCCCGGTCCGGCCGGAGGTGATGCAGGGCATTGCCGACA
>JAVBUK010000185.1:0-3578 GCA_031555345.1 Xanthobacteraceae bacterium
TCGAGCATGCCCGCGGCGTCCTCGTCGGCGATCCCGAGCCGCTTGCCGCGCTGGGCCCCGACCGCCAGGAACACGTAGGCGTAGTCCTGACGCAGTTCGTGCAGGGTCACGTCGCGTCCCAGCGCCTTGCCGAGCTCGAACCGGACGCCGAGCCGGTGAAGCCGGTCGATGTCGTCGACGATCGCGTCGTCCTTGAGCCGGTAGGCCGGCACGACGCCGCTCACCATCCCGCCGGGCTGGGCCTTGGCGTCGAACAGCACCGGCTCGAAGCCGAGCGTCTTGAGATAGTAGGCGGCCGACAGCCCGCCCGGTCCGGCGCCCACCACCGCGACCCGGGTTCCGTTCGACGGCAGCACCTGTTCGGGCGACGGTCGGCCGGCCTCGAAAGCGAAGCGCTTGATCGCGCGGATCGCCAGCGGTGCGTCGTAGAAGTTCCGCACGCAGCGCTCGGTGCACGGGTGGTCGCAGATGCTGCCGGTCATGCCGGGTTGCGGGTTGGTGCGCAGGATCACGTCGAGCGCGTCCGAGGCGCGCTGGTGCGCGACCAGCCACAGATAGTCGGGGATGTTCTGGTGCGCCGGGCAGGCCTCCTGGCAGGGCGCCGCGATGCAGTCGAAGGCGCCGAGCGGCCGGGTCCCCTTGAACGCGAACGGGCGCTCGTGCCGGGCGTAGCGCGCTTCGCCCACCGCCGCATCGACGTGACGCGCCAGATTGTGGCTCGCGCCCCGGCCGGCCGAGGTCGCCTGCACGAAGGCGTCGAGCGTATCGGCGCCGGCCTGCGCCATCGCGGTCTCGAGATTGACCAGGTCCTGCTGCAGCCGCGCGTAGCCGCCCGGCTGGAGCAGATCCGTGCACACCGTGACGGGGCCGAGGCCGTCGGCGACCAGCGCTGGGAAATTCTGGGCGTCGGCGCCGCCGCAGAAGCTGATCGGCACGCGGCCGTCGAGTTCCTCGCTCACCAGCCGCGCCAGCGTCAGCGTCAGCGGGTGGAGCGAGCGGCCCGACATGTACATCATCTTTTCCTTGGGCGGGAAGACCGTGCGTCCGTTCACCACCTCCAGGGTGTTGGACAGCTTGAGGCCGAAACTCTGCGGACGGCCCTGGGCGACGGCGGCGAGGTTCTTCACCATCGTCATGGCGTCGGCGAACTGCGGGTCGTGGGCGAACGCGCTGTCCGGCACCTCGATGTCGAACCCGAGGGTCTGGTTGAGCAGGCCGCGCAGGCGCTCGGGGCCGAGCAGCGTCGGGTTGAGCTTCACCCAGGTGTGGACGCCGAGGTCGGTGAGGAGGTAGCGCGCGATGCGTTCGATCTCGGCCGGCGGGCAGCCGTGCATGGTCGACAGCGTGATGTGGTCCGACACCTGGTGCGGGATCGCGATGTCGCGTACCGCCGGGTAGACCTTGGCGACGGCGTCGATCGCGGCGGGCAGTGCCGTCCGGGCGTCGCGCAGCGCCGCGATGAAGGACTGTACCCGCGGGCTCTGAATGCCTTTGAGGTCGTAGCCCACGCTCATCGCGAAATGCGTGCCGGGGTCCTGGAGGCCCAGCCGGTGGGCGAGGGCATGGACGAGAACCCAGGCCTTGAGATACTCGTCGACCGACTGCTCGAGCTTGAGCTCCTGCGACCACTCGCAATTGTAGCCTTCGTCATGGGCGTCGATGCACGGACGGCTGACCTCGATCTCGTCGAGGATCTGGACGGTCTTGAGCTCGATGAACCGCGCGCCCGAAAGCCAGCTCGCGACGATGTTCTGGGCGAGCTGGGTGTGCGGCCCGGCGGCGACCCCGAGCGGCGCCGCGAGCGGGCGGCCGAACGCCCGCGCGGCCAGCCGCGGTCCCGGCACCGCGAGGTTGGTGCGGGGAATTCCCATGACGGTGTCGCGCGATGCCAGCTCGCCGAAGATCCAGCGGGCCAGGATGTCGAGCGGAACGGGTCGGAACGGCTTGTCCATGGAGATCCCCTTCAGGGCTGCAGCTCTGTTCGATCATTCCAGTGAAAGCGCCGAATCGTGATGCCGCCGGTCCCGGCGCACGCCGGGACCCCGCGCATGGAATCAGGCCCCCGGCAGGCGCGGGCCTGCCGGAGCCGTCGAGGACCGCGGGTCGGGCGAGCCCGGCCCGTGGCGGGGGCGTCAGCGGAGCCGAACAGGGATCGCTTCATGGTGACGGTTCCGCTCCGCGATCGGGTCTCAGTTCTGCGCGGTGAACGCACTCGGGAAGCGCGCCAGGAACGCGACGGCGTGCTGGAGTTCGCGCACGTCGACGCATTCGGCGATCTTGTGGGTGTTCTGCTCGATCCCGGGCGCGAACCCGAACATGGCCGGATGCTGGTAGGCGCCGGACACCACCCACTGCTTGGCCGCGGTGACCGGAATGCTGGTGTCGTCCTTGGGCACCGGATAGCCGACGCCGTCGGTCGAAAAGATCCAGCGATCGACCCGCGGCTCCTTCGGGATGCCGCCGCCGGTGCCGCTCTTGCCGGTGACGTGCGGGCTGACCACCCCGGTGTAGGCGGCGACCGCCGCCTGGATCGCCGGATGCTCCGCGGGCGTGACCCAGCCGAGATAGATCTGCGGATTGTTCAGGACGAAGCCCTTCCAGCTCGCCTCGCCGTAGATCGGAACGCCGACCTCGACCGCGAGGCCGGCGGCCCGCGCGCGGGCGACCGAGGCGAGACCGTCGATGTCGGCCACCGCCTGCTCGGGCGTCTCGCCAATGGTGAGCCGCCGGTCGAACCGGAAGGTGAACCGGTCCGGCACCGCGCAGTCGCTCGGCGAGTCGAGGGTCGCCCACGAGGCGGTCCGGGTGCCGTGGCCGAGGAACGGGTCGTCGAGGAAGCCCTCGCGCTTTTCGTATTTGTCGGCCGCCTCACGAATGATGGCGCCGCCGTATTCGAGCGGGTTGAGGCCCTCCCACGGCATCGAACCATGGCAGGAGCGGCCGGTCACCGTCACCTCGATCTGCATGCGGCCGCGCTGGCCGCGATAGATGCCGAGCGCGCCCTTCTTGGCGTCGCCGGTGGAGTCGGTGAGGATCACCACGTCGGGAATCAGCTCGGGCCTGGCGCCCGGCAGGACGTTGCGCATGACATACATCGGCCCGCCGCCGTCGTTGTCCTCCTCCTGCACCGTGGCATAGGCGCGCACGATGGCACCCTTCAGCGCGCCTTCCGGCGCCAGCTCCAGCAGGATCTTGGCGGCGACGATCTGGGCGACGACGCCGCCGAGCTGGTCGGCCGCGCCGCGACCGAACAGGAGGTGCTGCCATTCGGATTCCGGCGGAACCCAGCCCAGCTCCTTGTCGAGCGCCGCCTTGCTGATCTTCTTGATGTCGATCAGGCCGTCGTAGGCGTCGACCCCGCCATTGGTCTTTTCCAGCCAGACCGGCCGCAGCGCCTTCACCGTATCGGTGTGTCCGTCGAGATAGATGACCTTCTTGTGCTCGGGGGCGATGCCGTCGTCGGGATCGCTCACCACCCAAACCAAATTGCCGAAATCGTCGAAGCCGACGTCTTCGGGACGGCGAACCGCTTTGATCTCGATGATCTTTTTGCGCAGGTAATCGAGACGAGGGAATTC